>NZ_DICZ01000044.1:0-161379 GCF_002417895.1 Lactobacillus sp. UBA5813 | reverse complement strand
TCTTAACTTAATGACATTGGATTTCTCTAGGTTTCTCTTCTTGTTGTCACTCAACTGGTTAAGCACCCATTTCGCTCTTAACCACGTCAGCAACTTGTTGACAATACTTATCAGCTAATTCTTGAGTTGGAGCTTCAGTCATTACTCTAAGCAAAGCTTGAGTACCTGAAGGTCTTACAAAAATTCTGCCTTCGCCATTCAAGTTCTTTTCTACATCAGCGATTGCATCCAAAATTGGTTGGTGTTCCTTCCAAGTCTTCTTATCCTTCACTGGAACATTGATCAATTGTTGTGGATATTCTTTAAAGTCAGTTAACAATTCGGAAAGTGACTTGCCTGTCTTCTTCATGACTAACATTAAATGAAGACCAGTTAACATACCATCACCAGTATTATGATAATCGCTCATAATAACGTGACCTGATTGTTCACCACCAAGGTTATAACCATGGGCACGCATTTTTTCTGAAACATAGCGGTCACCAACTTGAGTACGGACATTCTTCAAGCCTTTTCTTTCAAGAGCCTTGGTAAAGCCTAAGTTACTCATAACAGTAGTAACAATGGTATCCTTCTTTAAACGTCCATGTTCAGCTAAGTAGGTACCGATTACGTACATAATGTGGTCACCGTCAACTTCATTACCATTTTCATCAACAGCAATACAACGGTCGGCATCACCATCAAAGGCTAAACCAAGTTGTGCACCTTGTTTAACGACTTCTTTTTGAAGCTTTTCAGTATGGGTTGCACCAACATGATCATTGATGTTTAACCCATCTGGATGAGTAGCAATGGTAGTAAAATCAACGCCACAATCAGCAAACAATCTAGAAATCAAAGCACTTGAAGCACCGTTGGCACCGTCGATTACAACTTTGATACCACCCAAGTCTTCAGGAATAGTATTTTCAATAAATTGTAAGTACTTGCTGCTGCCTTCGTGGAAATCAGTAACAGTCCCTAAGCCTTTAGCAGATGGACGAGGTAAAGTATCTTCCTTAGCATCGATTAATTTCTCGATATCTTCTTCCATTGTATCTGAAAGCTTTAAACCATCGCTACCAAAGAACTTAATCCCGTTGTCTTCTACTGGGTTATGTGAAGCAGAAATTTGAACACCTGCATCTGCACCTTGTGCACGAACCAAGTAAGAAAGTCCTGGGGTAGTAATGACACCAACTTCCAAAACTTCAATTCCGACAGAAAGCAAACCAGAAATCAGTGCGTATTCAAGCATTTGACCAGAAATACGTGTATCACGAGAAACAAGAACGCGAGCTTGCTTGCCATCTTCTTTTTCTTTAGTCAAAACATAGCCACCATCACGGCCAAGCTTAAAAGCCATTTCTGGAGTTAAGCCTTGATTAGCAACACCACGTACACCATCTGTTCCAAAATATTTCAACATTTAAAAAACAACCTCTCCCAAGTATTTTAATTTTGCTTTGAACTACTTGTCTCTTTAACTTTTATTTGAATTTGAACAGAACTTGGCTCTGCTCTAACTACACCTTTCGGTAATTTTATCTGATATGTTTTGCTGGTTGAAGAAGTAATATTTTTCAAATTGACAATTAATTTGATTTTACTCAACTTCTTCAAGACAGATTCATTTCCGTACAAAACAATGTTGTTTTGCTTAGCAGTAACTGAATATACCCGATTGCTTTCTTCATTCTTTGAACTCAGACTCAACTTAACGGTTTTCTTAGCAATCGAAATTGGGATCGAGACCCGCGCAGTGGCTGGCTGAATGATGACATTCAATTGGCGACCCTTTTTATCTTCAGCAACTAGCATTACCTGCCGCTCATAATTGTGATTAATATTATTCGGCAAAGTAACCTTGGCAACTATCCGGTCAATCTGATTTACCTCTCCTTTAGCACCGGTTACTTCGACTTGACTTGGACTGACACTCGTCTTGCCAACATGATAACCGGCGGCCACAGCATTTTTATTATACTCTATTTGCACTGGCATGGTGGTAGATTTTCGCCTTTGAATATTAACTTTTATAGTTTTGGGATTAATCGAATACGACAGCTGCTTATTCAAGCCAGTGATTTGAACCTTAACAGTATGTACACCAACTTTTTTCTTGGTTAAATCAATGTACGCACGGAAATTTTGCGTATTAACGGTTGAAGTCACCAAAGCATTTGAACCTTCAAGAGTAACTTTAACTTTTTCGGGATAGCCCACAACGTAATACTTATCAGTATCAACTAATACCTGCAATGGAACTTTGATCGTTTGCGTCTCGGTTGCCGACTGTCTTGTTTTGCTGCTTTCGCCCTGAGTTAAAAAACCAGTTTGGGTGGAATCAATATAAATAACGATTAATACAGCCAGCAATAAAGAAACAATGCGAATAGACCATGGTTTATTCCAAAAATTCTTCATCGATCGGCACCCCATTTCCAAATTTTATCCAAAAGTTTTTGATACCATTTGCGCTTTTTTTCTTCTTTTGGCACTAATTCAGCATTCAAATATTTCAGATATTCGTCTCTGGTTAAATCTAAAAGGAAACGACCATTTCTTGTAATCGTTACTCCACCGGTCTCTTCAGAAACAACGATTGTAATAGCATCCGTTACTTCAGAAATTCCGACGGCGGCACGGTGACGGGTACCCAAACGTTTAGGAATCATGTTGCTGTCTGACAAAGGCAGATAAGCAGCAGCAACAGCAATTCGATTATTGTTGATAATTACGGCACCATCATGAAGCGGAGTATTTGGAATAAAGATGTTGATTAACAATTCGCCCGTTATGTCGGCATCCAACTTAATTCCCGTTTCAATATAGTCCTCAAGACCGGTCTCTTGTTGAATCGTAATCAATGCACCAATTCTTCTTTTAGACATGTATTGAATGGCTTTATCTAGTTCTTGTACTAAACGTACGGACCGATCATGAGCACTATTTTCTCTGCCATTGAATATCGGCATACGGCCTAAATTTTCAAGACCACGCCGAATTTCGGGCTGGAAAATAACAATAATTCCAACAACTGCCCAAGATACAATCTGATCAACAATATAGGTCAGAGCATGCAAGTTTAAAAAGCCAGCGATGATTCTGATAATAAAGATTAACACAATCCCTTTGGCTAATTGAACCGCTTTGGTACCTCTAATCAGCATAATTAAGCGGTATACAAGATACCAGATGATTAGCACATCCAGGGCAATTGAGAAATTATTCCAAGTCCATAGATCAGCTATGTTGAAATTGTTCATTGCTACTCCTTTCTTTTCACACTTTTAATTATAACTAAAATTAGCGTGCATACATTTTAAATTCCAGGAATAAATCATTATATTCCTGTGTTACTTTGCTACCTAAATCTTGATAGACTTGCAAATGACTTAAGGTTTTAGCAGAAGGATAAAATTGACGGTCGTTTCTTGTCTTTTTTGGCAATAATTTTTGCGCCGCAGTGTTTGGCGTTGCATAATCAATGTATTTAGCATTTTGAGCAGCGTTTTCGGGTTCAAGCATGAAATTAATAAATTCATAGGCGGCCTTCTTGTTTTTAGCCGTTTGGGGAATAACCAGATTGTCAAACCAAAGGTTGGATGCTGGTTTAGGAATAACATAGTGCAAGTGCGAATTGCTCTCCATCATTTCATGAGCTTCGCCTGACCAGGTTACCCCAATCGCTGCTTCATTTTGAATCATATACATTTTCATTTCATCAGAAATAATTGCCTTGATGTTATTTCCTAACCCATTCAGCTTAGTCTGGGCCAGCTTTAATTTCAGATTATTCGTGCTGTTCATTGAATAACCCATTGAGGCTAATGAAAGCCCCATTGCGTCTCTGGCCGAATCAACGAGCAATATCTGCCGACGGTATTTTTTGCGCCAAAGATCGTTCCAAGAAGTAATTGACCCCTTCTTGATGTATTTATCATTATAAACAATCCCAAGCGTCCCCCAGAAATACGGAATTGAATAATCATTATTGGGATCAAATGATTTCTTTAAAAAACTAGTACCAATATATTTAAGATTAGGAATCTTATCGCGGTCGATTTTGTCCAGCAGATGGGCTTTCTTCATCTTCGAAACCATATAATCCGAAGGAACAGTAATATCATAAGCAGTTCCGCCTTGCTTGATCTTAGTATACATTGCTTCATTTGAATCAAAAGTCTCATAGACAATATGATAACCCGTCTGTTTTTCAAATTTCGTAATCAGATTGGGATCAAGGTAATCACCCCAATTATAAATGATCAGATTTTGTTTTTTCGTTTCAACGCTTGGCTTTTGAAGACGATAAGATAAATAGCCTAAGCCTGCACAAGCCAGCAGAACACAGATGATTGACCAAATAATCTTCTTCATTTAATCAGTCCTCCCACCATTTTGCGTCCTTTGCGACCTTTTCTAGTAGTGATGAAGTAATAAATTCCTACCAAAAGCAAAACAAACAAAAACATTACCGTGCTTAACGCGTTTATTTCCAAATCTATTCCTTGACGAGCCCGCGAATAAATTTCAACAGATAGGGTTGAAAAACCGTTGCCCGTAACAAAGAATGTCACCCCAAAATCATCCAGCGAATAAGTTAGAGCCATGAACATCCCCGCAAAAATTCCTGGCATCAATGCCGGAATCATGACATTGCTGAAAACTTGGTAGTTGTTTGCACCTAAATCTCGAGCAGCATCGATTAGTGAGTAATCTAGTTCTTTCAGTCGCGGCAAAACCATTAAAACTACGATCGGAATCGAGAAGGCAATATGACTGAGTAAAACTGAACCGAAATTTAATCCTATTCCCAAGGCGGTAAAGAAAATCAAAAAACTGGCACCAATGATTACATCTGGCGAAACTATCAAGACATTGTTTAAAGCCAGCAAAGTCTTCTGCTGCCATTTTTTCTGCAAACCGGCAATTGCAATTGCTCCTAGCGTGCCAACAATCGTAGCAATCAAACTAGACAACAAAGCCAACAAAATTGTTTCCAAAAAAATAGCTAGCAGACGGTTATCCTGAAACAAAGTTTGGTAGTGCATCCACGTGAAATGTTCAAACTTGTTCATATTTCGACCACTGGAAAAAGAAAAGTAAATTAAATAAAAAATAGGCACATATAAAACAACCAGTACAAAAATCAGATAAAACTTGGCCGCAAAGCGTTTGCTTTTCATAAATTTACCTTCTTTCTCCGTCTTTTTCTACCCGTAATAAGCATTACTACAACCATTAAGAAAATTAATATTACTCCAATAGTTGCACCCATATTCCAATTCATAGTAGTCATAAAATACTCTTCAATTGCGGTCCCTAACGTAATCACGCGATTTCCGCCGATTAATCTTGTCAGCATAAAGAGTGAAAGAGATGGAATAAAAATTGCTTGAATACCACTTTCAACGCCAGGCCATGACAAAGGCCACAAAATATATTTGAACGTTTGCCATCTGCTTGCTCCTAAATCTTCAGAGGCTTGAACAACAGCCGGGTTGATATCTTTGATCGCACTATAGATTGGCAGAATCATGAACGGAATTTCAATATAGGTAGCTACAAAAATAAAAGCAAAATCTGTAAACAAAAAGTTTACTGGCCCAATACCAAATAAATGCAGAAATTGATTAAACAAACCACCATTGCTGAAAATTCCAATAAAAGCATATGCCTTTAAAAGCAAGTTGATCCAGGTAGGCAGGATAATTAGCAGCAGCCAGATTTGGCTGTTTTTAACCCTGGTTAAAAAATAAGCAGCCGGATATGAAATAAGTAAAGTCACTAAAGTGATTAAAAACGCATACCAAAATGAATTGAGCATCATTCTTAAAAAAATACCGTTGCGAAAGAACTGGACAAAATTGTTTAAGGTAAAGTGGTGACTGCTATCAGTCAGCGAATACCACAAAATGAGCAGCATTGGCAAAATCACGAACAAGATAATCCAGAGCAAATACGGCACCATAAACAACGTGCGTGTCTTTTTATCAGTCATTGTCGTGCTCCTCATCTTCATAGCTCTCTAATCGAGCGTTGAAATCTTTTTGACTCTCATGCAAACGCATAACGTGAATATCTTCTGGATCAAAATAGAGGCCAATGCGCTGATTAAGCTTGCAGCCATTGGTTGAATGAATGAGCCATTCATTTTCATCTGCATCTACTGCCTTAATCTCGAAGTGATCACCCAGGAAAAGCTGGGTTTGAGCCGTCACTACCAGTTTTCCCTTCTCCGGACTAGTGATATCCAAATCCTCTGGACGAATAACTATTTCTACTTTTTCATTGGCCTTCATCCCCGCATCAGCACATTTAAAGCGTTGGTTGGCAAACTCAACTTCATAATCTTTAATCATACGGCCAGGCAAGATATTGGAATTGCCGATGAAACGAGCGACAAAATCATTGATCGGTTCATCATAAATATCGATTGGCGAACCATTTTGCTCAATGCGACCATTATTCAGAACAAAAATCTCGTCGCTCATTGATAAGGCTTCTTCCTGATCATGAGTAACAAAAATAAATGTAATTCCTAATTTCTTTTGAATAGCACGCAGTTCAAATTGCATTTCCTTACGAAGTCTTTTATCAAGAGCTGACAAAGATTCATCAAGTAGCAAAACCTTGGGCTCATTCACAATAGCTCGAGCAATTGCCACTCTTTGCTGCTGACCGCCGCTTAGTTCAGATATTTCACGATTGGCGTAACCTTCAAGACGCACCATTTTTAAAGCATCTTTGACAATTGGTTTGATTTCGCGCAATGGCCTTTTTTTAATTTTCAGTCCAAATGCAACATTATCAAAAACATTTAAATGTGAAAAAAGCGCATAATTTTGAAAAACGGTATTAATTTGTCTCTTAGCTGGATCAAGATCTGTAATATCTTTGCCTGCAAAAAAGACCCTTCCTTCAGTCGGCTGACTAAAACCAGCAATAATTCTCAAAATTGTTGATTTTCCTGAACCACTAGGACCCAACAGCGAATAAAATTTTCCTGATTCAATTTTAAGATTGATATCTTTTAAAGCCACAAAGCCATCATCATAGCGTTTGTTTACATGCTTAAGTTCAATTATGTTCATTATTCTCACCTAAAAAAGAGCCACAAGCTTTTTCAGCCTGTAGCTGCATTTTTTATTTATTTCCGATAATTCTTACCTCAGTATGAAGATCGATATTATATTTTTCTTTGATTACTTTTTGAATCAAATGAATTAAATCAAGATAATCGGTTGCTGTAGCGCCACCTTTATTAACAATGAAACCAGCATGTTTCGTTGAATCCTGCGCGCCACCAATCTGCTTGCCCTGCAGCCCAGCTTCAATAATCATTGGTCCTACAAAATGTCCCTTTGGACGTTTGAAGACGCTGCCGCAAGATGGATATTCAAGTGGTTGCTTGAAGCGGCGCAAGGCATTCAAATAATGCATTTCATCAAGGATTTGACTCTTATTGCCCTTTTTAAGTTTAAAACTGGCCTTGACCACAATATCGCCTGTATCTTGAACCTTGGAATGACGATATGAAAAATTCATCTCTGAATTAGAATAGGTCTTCAGTTCGCCACCACGGGTCAAAACTGTTACTTGGTCAACTACTTCTTGCGTTTCACCACCATAAGCACCAGCATTCATGAAAATTGCACCACCAATGCTACCGGGAATTCCAGCTGCAAATTCCATTCCGCTCAAGCCGTGATTAGCAGCTGTAAAAGCCGTATCAATGATTTTTGCCCCTGCATAAGCTGTAACAATGTTACCATCGACGCTAATCTCATTCATTGCAGTTAAAATGATGACCAAACCAGTAATTCCGCCATCGCGAATAATTAAATTAGATGCATTGCCAATAATTGTCAGGGCTATGTTTTCATCCTTGGCTGCTTTTACCAGACGCTTAAGTTCATCTAAATTTTTGGGAAAAGCTAAATACTCCGCATCCCCACCGGTTTTGGTAAAAGTATACCGACTAAGTGGAATCTTCTCCTGCAGGTTAATTCCTTCTTTTTTCAAATCAAGCAGTTTCACTAATAGTGCTCCTCTCTCTATTGTTCTGCTAATATTTTACCGCATTCCGGCATTAGCTTCACCATATGATATACTCTTTTTAAAGGAGAAAAAAGATGAATTTTATTGCAATGGACTTTGAAACCGCGAATCATTATCCAGAAAGTGCCTGCTCTCTAGCCTTAGTTATGGTCAGAAATAATGAGATCGTCGATCGTTTTTACACCGTTATTAATCCGCAAATGCCCTTCGACGGCCGCAACATTGAGGTCCATCAAATTACTGCAGATGATGTGCGAGATGCACCGACGATGGCAGAGGTATGGCCCAAAATAAAAGATTTATATCAACCGGGGATGTTAGTAGCGGCCCATAACGCACGCTTTGATACAAACGTTATGCGTCAATCTCTTGCCCGCTATAGTATTAGCGAACCGCACTATTTGGTGATCGATACTTTGGCGACCAGCAAACTGCTCGAACCAGATTTACCAGACCATAAGCTTGATACGGTTTCGGAAGCTTTAAATGTTAATCTCTGGCATCATCATAATGCATTAAGCGACAGTGAGGCCTGTGCCGAAATCTTGATCAATCAGGATAAAGAATTTGGTGATGAGCCAATTAAAAATTTAGTTTATCAGATATAAAAAAGATGGGATTTAGGATCCTATCTTTTTTGTTAACGATTATATTCTGCTAGCACTGCCTTAACCCATTCTTCATTGCGCTTGCCATGAGGCTGGAAGTCGACAACTCGTTTGGTTGAATTCCAACTATTATCGACCCGGGTAATAATTAATTGCAAATATTCATCTGGCAAATCCTTCATGATTAATTGGGGCCACTCAATTACTACTAATCCTGGCTCAGCTAAATAACCATTAAGATCAATTGATGACAAGTCATCGCTTTCCAAACGATAAAAATCCATATGAAATAAGGGCAATTTGGCTTCACGGTACTCACGCACAATTGTGAAGGTGGGGCTTTTAACCGGTCTTCTAACTCCCAGTGCTCGACCTAAGCCTTGCGTCATCGTTGTTTTTCCTGCTCCTAAATCTCCATTTAGAAGAAGCAAATCATGTGCTTGAGCATTATTAGCCAGAGCTGCACCTAAGCGCTGCATATCATCAGTTGAATTGACTTCAAGTTTCATTCTATTCATCCTTTGCCAAAGTTTGAGCGGCGGTCAAAATCCCCATGTAATAAACATCTTCGCTGCTTGCACCACGTGACAAATCATTGATTGGAGCAGCCAAACCTTCAAGAATTGGACCAACTGCAGTGAATTTGCCTAATCTTTGCGCAATCTTGTAACCGATATTGCCTGATTGAAGTTCTGGAAAAACAAAGACATTAGCATGACCAGCAACTTTTGAACCAGGTGCTTTTCTTTCACCAACGCTTGGAACAAAAGCAGCATCAAATTGCAATTCACCATCAGCTGGAATATCTGGATGTGCTTCTTTAAATTTAGCAACAGCATCTTGCACTTTGGTAACCATATCGCCTTTAGCTGAACCCTTGCTTGAGAAGCTTAAAAAGGCAACCTTTGGATCAATTTCGGCCATCTTGGCAATTTTAGCTGCTTCATAACCAATTTCAGCTAAAGTATCACTATCAGGATCAATGTTCATCGCACAATCAGCAAAGATATAGCGTTCATCATCACGTTCCATAATCATCACACCAGATACGCGGTGCATGCCTGGAGCTGTTTTAACAATTTGCAAAGCTGGACGAACCGTATCTGCAGTTGAATGTGCTGCACCAGAAACCATTCCATCTGCCAGGTCCATTTTAACTAGCATGGTACCAAAGTAGCTACCTGCTTTAAGCATCTTATGTGCATCATCAAGCGTGTTCTTGCCTTTACGAACCTCGATGAATTTTTGACACATTTTTTCAAAATCAGCATATTGGTCTGGGTCAATAATGTTAATACCGGTTAAATCTAAATTATTATCAGAAGCCAATTTTTCAATTTCTGACTTTCTTCCAAGTAAAGTAACTTCAATCAGCTTCTCTGCTTCTAGTTTAGTTGCTGCCTTTAAAACTCTTAAATCAGTTCCTTCTGGAAAAACCAATCTTGGCTTCTTAGCTGCATTTTTAACTTTAGTCTTAAATAAATCAAATACGCTCATATTTATTCCTCTCTAGCGCTATGCTATATCATCTTGACTAACTGTTTCTGGCAATTGCCAATCAATTGGCGTTTCGCCAAAATCTTTCAACGCATTATTACAACGGGAAAATGGTCGTGAGCCAAAAAATCCTCGATCTGCAGAAAAAGGACTTGGATGCGCAGACTTAATAACAAAGTTCTTATCCTGATCAATTAATGGAATCTTGTTTTGTGCAAAGCGGCCCCACAAAATGAAGACCACCTTGCCTCGCTGACTCAATGCTTTAATCGCTGCATCAGTAACTTTTTCCCAGCCTTTGCCCTGATGGCCATTAGCATTACCGTAAGGGACCGTTAAGACAGCATTCAATAACAATACGCCTTGATCTGCCCATTTCTTAAGATAGCCATGATTGACTGGGCGAGCTCCAACGTCATCATATAGTTCTTTATAAATATTTTTTAGTGATGGCGGTAAAGTGGTCCCAGGCATGACTGAAAAGCTCATTCCATTTGCTTGTCCCGGATTGTGATAAGGATCCTGCCCCAGAATGACAACCTTTGTTTTTGAAAAAGGCGTTAACTTAAAAGCAGTAAAAATGTGATACATATCCGGGTAAATTTTCTTTGTAGAATATTCTTCTTTCAGAAAATCATGCAGATGGTGATACTCTTCACTTGCAAAAACCGGATCAAGCACCTGATCCCAATCATTGCCAATTAGCTCTTTCATTAATAGCTCCAACCTCTTTTCTAGTCACCTTTATGGTATCATGAAACTAGAAATTTATGGAGGGAAGCTATGATTAAGTTAGTTGCTTGTGATTTAGATGGTACTCTCTTTAACAGTGATATGATCGTATCTAAGGAGAATGCTGAGGCCATTCATGAAGCTCAAAAAAGTGGAATTGAATTTTTGGTAGCAACTGGACGGGCACCAAAAGAATCGAAGGTTTTGCTCAAAGATGCACACATTCATACCGGCTTTATCAATCTGAATGGAGCTTTGGTTTATAACACAGATGGTGAATTAATTATCAAGCATGCAATCGAAAATGAAAAGGCAATGCAAGTTATTAATTTGCTGCATCAAGAGCATTTTTATTTTGAAATTCTAACTGCTGAACATGTCTATACCGAAAATCTCGATGCACGAATCTCAAATATCGCTCATTTGATGGTCGACTTAAACCCTGGTATCACCTTTAAACAGGCCGTAGCTATCTCAGCTGGTAACAAGTCGATTATGAATATGACTGAAGTTTCTAGCTTCAAGGAATTATTTGCTCATTCAGACGAAGAAATTATGAAGATCATTGCTTTTGACTCACGTGGTCATGAGGCCTTCAGCGATGTTATCAATAAAATGAACAAGATGGGTGGTTTGGCAATTTCATCCAGTTCTTCTGCCAACATTGAAATTAATGCCAAGCAGGCACAAAAAGGCATCGCCTTATTAGATTATGCCAAAACTCGTTCTATTAAACGCGAAGAAATTGCAGCAATTGGCGACAATCTTAATGATGAGAGCATGATCCGTGAGGCTGGCGTTGGCGTAGCCATGGGAAACGCGATTCCTGCGATTAAAAAGCTGGCACAATTAGAAACAAAGACGAATAATGAAAATGGCGTTGCAGCGATTTTAAAAGTTTTTATCAAAAATAGAGGTGACCAATATGCAGTATTTATTGCACCTAAACCAAGAAAAAGCCTATGGTCAAATTCCTGTAACCGGTCCAAATGGCAAAGTTCAATACACTGTTCGCGGAAACCTAGACAATCCTAACCACACCGTTTACTTATACAATATTCAAAATCAGGAAATCGGTCGCCTATTCTTTGATGGCGCAGGCTTAATTGAGTCTTTTTCAATCGATGTGGTTAATCACTCTTTGGTAAGCGTTAAAAAGGTCAATAGTCAGTTAACCAACCTTTTCTTCGTGACCCGCCTTAATTATTTAGTTACTGGAAGCATAAAAAAAGGCACTTACACATTTCGCTCAGGACTTAAAAATGTTGCAAGTGTCAAAACAATTATAGGACATTCTGGCATTGATTTGGTTTGTGAAATTTTACGTCCAGAAGATATTCCGTTTATTTTATTAATTTCAGTTTTATTTACTCAGTGGCACGTGACGCCACTCAGATTACCAACTTTCCCACCGATCGGTCGTTTTTCAACTGAGCCTAACTAAATTTCTTTAATCATGTGATCATAAGTCCGATCACCGATAGTCATTGAATTAGTGGCTTTAAAGCCCTTGTGTTCATATAAACTTTGAGCACGAGGGTTTTCTTTGTCAACATTTAGGCTCAGTTTATGATAACCACGCTTTTTTGCTACTTTTTCGGCTAGATCCAATAAACGCGTGCCTACACCTTCACCCCAATGGTCGGGATGAGTAGCTAAGGCATCAATATACCATTCATGCGACCAGGCCTCTTGGTCAGAAAAAATGACAGTTGAGCTGGACAATCCAACTTTGGGATATTCTGATTTCAAAACGAAATCAATAATTTCTTGGTCACAGTAAGGATACATGTCAATCATGCCTCTTACTCGCCCTTTTCATCGACATCAACCCAAATGCGACGATAAGAATAACGATAATGCTCTGAAATAAAACCCAGTCTCATCAAATCGTAAAAAGTTGATTCAGGTAATTATTTAATGCTTTCCATATCCTTTTTCTCAAAAATTCGTTGCAAAATCGGGAAAACAAATGTAAAATCAGATTTTTCAGCTTTTCTAATCATAGTTTTTACACCTCACGATAATAAGGGTAACGAAGAAGTATCCTTTATGCAAGAAAAGGCAGCTATGACTGATTGTCATAACTACCTTACAAGAAAGTGATATAGATATAGATGTATCTGCCATAATTTTTTGAGTAATAAGGAACTGGCAGAGATTGAACTTTTGAAAGTAGAACTAATGTGTAGTTCTGCTTTCATTCCTCATTATACTTCTTTGATCTAAATTAGCAAGTTATTTTTAGAATTAATATTTGCTTTATTATTAGTCTTTCTTATCGCTAATAATAACATTTATATGTTGTTTAATAGATATAAAAAAGCCTCTGCATTTGCAGAGACTTTTTATGACAGTTTTAATTAGTCTTGGTAGTTTACCAAAGCTAAGTATGAGTCAGGCTTAAGTGAAGCACCGCCGACTAAACCACCATCGATATCTGGCTTAGCCATTAATTCCTTAATGTTGGCTGGATTTACAGAACCACCGTATTGGATACGAATGTTTTCAGCAGTTTCTTCATTGTACAAGTCCTTGATAGTTTCACGGATAGTCTTGCACATTTCTTCAGCTTGATCAGATGAAGCAGTCTTGCCAGTACCAATAGCCCAGATTGGTTCATAAGCAATAACAAGTGAAGAAACTTGGTCAGCAGTTAAACCATCAAGAGCAGCCTTGATTTGGTTAACAACCCATTCTTCTTGCTTGTTTGCTTCACGGGTTTCAAGCGATTCACCACAGCAAATAATTGGCTTCAAACCATTAGCAAAAATAGCCTTAGCTTTCTTGTTAATGTCTTCATCAGTTTCGTGGAAGTAGATACGACGTTCTGAGTGACCAATAATTACGTAGTCCATGCCCATTTCCTTCAAAACCTTTGGAGAGGTTTCACCGGTGAAGGCACCTTCATCTTCGAAGTAGCAGTTTTCTGCACCGATGTGCAAGTTTGAACCCTTAGCTGCTTTTCTCAAAGCATCAAGGTCAACTGCTGGAGCACAAATAAGTGATTCAACTTTTGCAGGATCTGGCAACTTGTCCTTAACTGCTTCAACGAATTCAGTAGTTTCTTCTGGGTTCATGTGAAGTTTCCAGTTACCAGCAATAATTGGTGTACGCATTAATTAATCGTCCTTTCTTACTTATCTGAGATGCAAGCAATACCAGGTAATTCCTTACCTTCAAGGTAGTTAAGTGAAGCACCACCACCGGTTGAAATGTGGGTAATCTTAGGTGCGATACCTAATTGCTTAGCAGCAGCAGTTGAGTCACCACCACCGATAATAGTAGTAGCGTCAGTTAAGTCAGCTAAAGCACGACCAACTTCCAAAGTGCCTTCAGCAAAGTTTGGCATTTCGAATGCGCCCATTGGTCCATTCCAAACAACAGTCTTAGCATCCTTCAAGATTTTCTTGAACTTTTCAACAGTCTTAGGACCGATGTCAAGACCCATCATGTTGTCAGGAATATCGTCACCAACAACTTCACGTGAAGCATCGTTAGAAAATTCAGTAGCAGCAACGTTGTCTACTGGAAGAACGATCTTGTCGCCAGCTTCTTTCAAAAGCTTCTTAGCAAGGTCAACCTTGTCTTTTTCAAACAATGATTTACCAATCTTGTGGCCTTGAGCTGCTAAGAAGGTGTAAGCCATACCACCGCCGATTAAAATGTGGTCTGACTTAGGAATCAAGTTAGTAATAACACCAATCTTGTCTGAAACCTTAGCACCACCCAAGATAGTTACGAATGGGTGTACTGGGTTAGCAACAGCGTTACCCAAGAATTTGATTTCCTTTTCCATCAAGAAACCACCAGCAACTGGCTTGCCATCTTTCTTCATAGCAGTGGCAATACCAACGTTTGAAGCGTGGCTTCTGTGTGCAGTACCAAAGGCATCGTTTACAAACATGTCACCAAGGCTTGCCCAGTATTCGCCAAGCTTAGGATCGTTGCCTGATTCACGTTTGCCGAAGTCATTGTCGATATCTTGGAATCTAGTGTTTTCAAGAACAACAACGTCGCCATCTTTCATGTTGTTGATAGCATCTTCAACTTCCTTACCTTCGTTTGAAGGTACGAAAGTTACAGGCTTCTTAAGCAATTCGCTCAAGCGTTTAGCAACTGGCTTCAATGACAATTCTTTCTTGTCAGCATCAGACTTTACACGGCCCAAGTGACTCAAAAGAATAGCCTTGCCACCATGTTCAATGATGTACTTAATAGTTGGCAAAGCAGCAACAATTCTGTTGTCATCACCAATAACACCATTCTTAATTGGAACGTTGAAATCAACACGCATTAAAACTTTCTTACCTTTAACGTCAAGGTCAGAAATGATTAATTTAGTCATTAATATTCCTCCGAACTTAATTTATTTTCTCTTCAAAAAAAGGCGGAAGGAAGAATCTCCCTCCGCCTTCTCAATTACCGCTTATCTATAATCGATTATTAAACTAATGATTAAAGAGTAGCAAAGTGTAACAAAGTACGAACCATTTGGCAAGTGAATGAGTATTCGTTGTCGTACCAAGCAACAGTCTTAACTAATTGCTTGTCACCTGCAGTAGTTACCATAGTTTGAGTTGGGTCAAAGATTGAACCAGCAGTCATGTTGATTACATCGCTTGATACCATGTGGTCTGCGTTGTAAGCAAATGAAGGACTTTCGTACTTCTTCATAGCTGCGTTAACTTCGTCAGCAGTAACCTTCTTCTTCAAGATTGATACCAATTCAGTTTCTGAACCATCTGGAACTGGAACACGTTGTGCGTGACCGTTCATCTTGCCGTTCAAGTTTGGCAATACCAAACCAATAGCCTTAGCTGAACCAGTAGTATGTGGAATAATGTTTTCGGCAGCTGCACGAGCATCTTGTTCCTTACCACTACGTGCAGGACCATCCAAGGTCATTTGTGTACCAGTGTAAGCGTGGATAGTAGTCATAGTAGCAACTTCGATACCAAATTCCTTGTCCAAAGCGTTAGCCATTGGTGCAAGTGAGTTAGTAGTACATGAAGCAGCTGAAACAATCTTGTCGTCAGCAGTTAAAGTATCTTCGTTTACTGAGTAAACAATAGTCTTCAAGTCGTTGCCGGCTGGAGCTGAGATCAATACACGCTTTGCACCTGCGTCAAGGTGTGCTTGAGACTTAGCTTTGCTAGTGTAGAAACCAGTACATTCAAGTACGAAGTCAACACCATCGTTCTTTACCCAAGGAATGTTTTGTGCTTGTGGTTCTGCGTAAACACGATACTTCTTGCCATCAACAACGATTGAGTCATCAGTTGATGAAACTTCGTGGTTGAAAGTGCCATGAGTAGTGTCGTACTTAAGCAAGTAAGCTAACATTGCTGGAGTAGTCAAGTCGTTGATAGCAACAACTTCGATGTCCTTAGTCTTTTCGCCTAAGTCCATAATACGACGGAATGCTAAACGACCGATACGGCCGAAACCGTTAATACCAATTTTAACTGTCATAATCTAAAAGTCCTCCTTAAGAACTATAAACAACAATTTATTTTAAACAGGAATATTACTTCCTCTTTAAAATCATATTTGAGGCACCCTCATCAGTAATCAACCAGGTTTGACGAGGTGCATTTGGCATATAAGCTTTAATCGCAGCAGCTTTCTTGCTGCCACAAGCAAAGGCAAATATGTAAGGTATTTTCTTTAGATTCTCAAACTGCAATCCAACCTGGGTGATGCGGTCGACAATCTTACCCCGGTCATCGAAGAAACACCCGAAACATTCGGTGACCGCTTTTTTCTCACGCAATTCAGAAAGCTTGATTGAATCATAGCCTCTTCTTTTAGCCATTTCTTGGGCTAAACCAATACCATGAATTACGGCATCGCTTTGTGAGATATCTTGCAACACATCAGAAATAGATGATTCACGAATCAATGAACGATAAGCTGCTGCAGAAACCTGCTCGGGCAAATACAAAGCTTTATAAGTACCATGTGTTTGCGCAGCCATCTCTTGGACGATTGTGTTGCTTTGTGTTGCAACATTCTCGCCTAGCGCTCCTCGTCCAGGCACAAACTCAAGCTGACGATTATTGCCTAAACTTGCAGACAAATACTTTGCCGAGTTAGCTAAAACCTGACCACCTAAAACGGTAATGATTGAATGCCCTAATGGAAGAAGCAAATCAAGTGCTGAACTCAATGCTTCACCCATTTCCTGATAAACACGATCTTGTAAATCGGCATCTCCCGGAACTATTATCGTCCGGTCGATTCCCAACCTCTTTGCAAGTTTCACTTCGTTTTCACCAGCATTGAACAAACGATCAATAAATGGTGCTGCATCTTTTAATGTCTTCTTGCCCTTCTCTGTTAAAAACATGCCAAAGCTTTTAATTTCAATTAGGCCAAGCTCTTTTAAATACTCGGTCTCGGTACGAACATTCCGCTCTGACAAGCCCAAATGCTGAGCGACATTTCTTCTCCCAATTGGAGCATTTAGTGAAATTTGCTCAAGAACAAGATATCTTTGTCGAAGTACTTTTAAGATATCGGGAACGAGAGCTTCGAGCAAGGAAAAATCCGAGTTCATTGCTTCTCCTTCCCATGGGACACCTTTCGTCCATTAGTGTGACACTTAGTGTCCCAGATTGCTTAAAAATATAAGAGAAACGCGGAGTCACGATTTATTAATCACTCTTACATTTCTCATCGACACTGTTAGTATAACAATGAATTTTTTACAATTCAAGAAAAAACTCACTGATTTTAAAAATACACTAACTTAAGTAAAAAGGTTTTTATTTAGACTGATATTTTGATATAATAGTGCTTGTGTATTCGGGTCCTTAGTGTAATGGATCGCACGTAAGATTCCGGTTCTTGAAATCTGGGTTCGACTCCCAGGGGACCCATATTAAATGATTTTTCAATAATTATAAAGAGTCATAAATCCTAGTGCTAAGGGATTTATGACTCTTTTATTTTTAGTTCAAATTACCTAAAATTTTAAAGTTGGTTATCATTTGGTTATCGTTTACAAAAAAGGTACCAGATAAATCAATCCAACAATTCATCTAATACCTTTTCTATTTGATCATTACTTTGTTCCTTATATTCATCAATTAAATAAGCATAAACACGTGATGTTGTAGTTGTATCAGCATGTCCCAACCTCCGAGAAATTGCATATAAGCCTACGCCATTAAAAAGAAGCATCGCAACTTGTGCATGCCGTAAACTGTGAAAATGAAATCCTTCTTTTTCAATTTCAGCTTCTTTCATCAAACTTCTCAAAGTCTTATTAACTGCATTACTAGTTGGCACCATTCCGCCAGGCTGTTGAAACACCATATTGGTATGATTCTTCTTCAACATTTGTAACCATTCAAGCAATTGATTATTAATTCTAATAGTACGCTTAGAACTATCATTTTTAGTATCTTTAAAAGTTTGTTCTATATAGTTCCATGATTTATTTATTCTGATTGTCCTTTTTTCAAAGTTGACATCTTCCCATGTCAGCCCTGCAATCTCAGATAATCTTGCACCTGTAAAAATAGCTGTCTCTATCATAAATCGTGATGGATATCTTGGATTCAATTTCTCAGATGTTGTTTTAATAAGCTTTTTTATCTCAGCAATACTTAAATATTGAACATGGTATTCCTTATCTTTATTACCACCCAGTTGTACTCCACGTGTAAAGTTACCATTTAAAATATTATCTTGAATTGCTGATTCAACACAAGATCTAAGAATAGTATTTAATTTTCTGACGGTTGATGGAGCATGTGTTTCTCCATATCTATTAATAAACTGCTGATAGTCTCCTCTCGTTACTTTAGAGAGCTTTTGATCATGATAAAAATCAGCAATTGTATCTTTTACTTTTTCATATCTCCGAATTCTACTTTCAGAATTCATCTTGGGTTTCTGATACGTTTCATACCAATATGAATAGTATTCAAGAAATGACGGATTATTTCTTATATCTATTCCTTCGTTTTTCTTTTGCTCTGCTTCTATTGCCCATTTTTTAGCGGACATTTTAGTTGAAAAGCCTTGTCGAGATCTGGTTTTTCGTTTTCCATTTTCATACCAACTAATTCTTGCTCCCCAACCACCATTTCTTTTGAAGTAGAATGCCATATTTATTTATCTTCCTTGATGTGTTTATGTGTAGTCTCACGTATTTTCTTTAAGTCTTTAATATTTTTAGCCTTAGAAAATGTTTCTTCAACTTCTTGAATTATGTTCTCGTAATCCTTTATATCTTTAACAATATAATCAGATTGAGAATAAGTTTTTATACTCTGAAGGAATCTTGTATTAGTAAGATTAATTCTCTCTAGATATTTTCCTAATTTTGAATGATTGCGTTCATCATCAACTATAGGTCTTAAATACTTATAAATAATCATACAAATCATATAAACATTTTCTTGACCCTCTAATTCAAGATAGAGCTCTTTATTATCAAACAAAAAATAGAATCTAGATTTATAGTATTTTATTAGCTCTTCGTTTAAATTATTTCCTGATTCATTCATCATATATACAACATGAGGATCATCGCCAATAAATAAATAATGATCATTGACTGCACTGACTAGTGGCTGAAAAATGTCTATTCTACTATGAATTGCATCATCGGAATAAATTGTATTTAAAATTGTCAAAATTTCATTCTCAATTTGAGCCTGGTGTAATCCAAATCCCTGCAAATATCTTATTGGTTTATCAAAAAATTTGCTAAGCATATTCCAATTCTCTGGCTTTGGATTTCTATCGCCATTTTCAAATGCACTAATTGCTTGTGATGAAAGTCCAATTCGTCTAGCTAGTTCTGACTGGGATATTCCCAATTTTTTACGTTCTTCAGCTAATCGATTATTTATATATCTTTTCTTTCTCTTACTCAAGTTACTAACCTCACTTGTTATTATTTCTCATTAGCTAAAATAATTCTACCACCAAATGGTTGCTTATGAATATAAAATGTTCTAAAATATTAATAGAGGTTCAGAAAGAATCTCTATTATTTACCACGAAACTACCACGTTTTGTGGTAGTTATAAAGAAGATGAAAGAAAATGCAGTTACAATTAAGCGAAAAAGACTATAACCACATTGTCGATTTGGTTGTTGCAAGAATTCAAAGTACTCCAGCAATTCAGCAAAATACTGAAAGTCAAAATGAAAAATCCTTTATGAATATGACCGAATTCAGAAAAGAATTTTGTGCTAACAAGGCGCCTTGTTGGGTTCGACTTTTCATTTTTGATAGTTTCCCTGAAATCATAGCTGAAAACGGAGGCTTTGTATATGATCCTCATGGACGAGGCAAACGTACAAGAATCTATGTCCCAGACGCGAAGATTTGGTTTAGTCAAAATAGAAATAAAATTAATTGGTCCGCGAGTTTGCCAAAATAAAAAACACATAACTATTACTGAGATAGTTATGTGCTCAAAATTTCCATATATATTATAGCAAACTTCGCCTAGTCCAACATAGAAAGGATCAAAATGGCTCAGCGAAGAATGATTAGTAAAGAAGTATTAGAAACTGACAGGTTCTGTGAAATGCCAGGTAATGCACAAGAACTGTACAGTCATCTAATTTTAAACGCCGATGATGATGGAATGATCGGAAATTTAAAGATGCTAGTAAGAATGTATGCTGCTAATGAGGATGACGTGAAAGTACTGCTCGCAAAAGGTTACTTAATCCAATTTGAGGACGGTGTAACTGCCATTACACATTGGCAGATGATGGAAAGTATTCGTAGAGATAGATATCATCCAACAATATACCAAGATGATTTTCAGAAACTAAGAATCAATGAAGATAAAATTTATGAGTTAGTTTCTATCAAGCCCATAGCACCTAATAATGACAACCAGTTATCACAACAATGGTTGCCCAGTGGTATGACACCTGCCATACCCAGTATAGGTAAGAATAGTTTAGATAAGAATAATTTAGTGGAGGATAGCGTAGATTATTTTACTTTACCCCTGACTAAAGAAAGTAATGATTCAAAAATAAATAAAATAATTAATTATCTAAATAGAAAGTACAGTTTACATTTTGATTATTCTTCTGATTCAACTATGCAGATAATTAATGACAGACTAAACGATGGATATACTTCTGATGATTTTAAAACTTTAATCAATAAAATCTCAAACATTGTTAATTGGAAAAATACAGAAGAAAGATATCATGTTTTAAATCCTAAAAATATATTTACTAAGTCTAATTTTGAAGAATTAGTAATTAAGGAAAAAGCAATATCACCTAAAAACTTAGTCTTTAAAAAAGAAGATAAAGTCAAAGGAGTAATTAATTACATAAACAAAATATTCGAAAAAGATATTGCAACGGGTTTTAGTCATAAATTAATTCAGACTGATGAAGTACAGAAAACCATTGCTTCAGCCATCGATTATTTTGAGAACGATCAAAAGCTACTTTCATACATTCGAAAAAATCAAGAAAGAATATTTACTCCAACTCGAATTGTGGAATTCTTAAACGATAGTCTTCTACTTCACGAAGCAAAAACAAATAAGGTAATTAGCCATGAAAAATAAAGATTATGAACGATACCAAGAATTAAAAAAACTAGGTCGAAAAAAGACCAAAAATCAACGTCAAGAATTCATTATCTTGAAATCAACATATGAAGCAGAACAGGCAAAAAAGAAATTAAAAGAAACACAAAACCAATATTTAATTAATTTAGCCAAATGCATAATTGAAAGATGGGCAGAAAAAAACACAAGCCCTAAATATTTAACTCAATTAACAGATCAAGATGAATTTGATTTTATTAATTCTGAAATAAACAATCAAAAAGAAAAATTAATGAAAAATCAATCTAAAAAAGATTCAAAAAACATTAATAATTTTGAAACCTCTAATGGGTTATACAATGGCGGAAGCCGACAACCATCACAATCAAATTTGCTTCAGAAAGAATAATTTTGACTTCACTTCTAAAGAGCAAAGATTCCGTTGGCACAGCCAACCCAGACATTTTCTTACAAGAAAATGATGGCAGAATCCCCTTATGCTCTTTAAGTAATCGAATAATTACCTTCAAAATAAAAATATTTCAATGAAAAACGCAGGTGATAATAATGGAAAAAATAGTAATTCACAACGTTAAACCTACAATTGCTGACAAGTTTAACCAGCAATTAAAACAGATTAATGACTATTCAACAAAGAAGTATACTTCTGCCGACTTAATTACTTTTTTAATCGCACGTGGTTTGCCACTTAAAAAAACTGAATACGATTATTTGGTTGAAAAAGAAAACAGTTATTTAGCCTATATAAATAAACTGCTGGATCAAACCAAAAAACAATTATTAAATGGTAACTACTCCATGGCAAATAATTTAATAAACGCGTTAATGGAAGAAGGAAAAAATGATGAATCTGACAATTAGAAATATTGATGATACTGTGATCCAAAAAATGGATGAACACATTGCCAACTTAAATAAACAAAGAATTGAAATTGCAAAAAGAGACAATCTCACACTCCCCAAAAAATTATCACGGAACCAATATTTAAAACTATTGTTAGGACAAGACGACGAGGAACAGTTAAAAGAACTTGAACTCATTGAGTTCAAAAAAAGTCAGCAAAAAAAAGTTGACTTAATTAACGAACTAGTCACATTAGTTTCACAACTCCTAATAATTGCATTTGAAGGAGATATTCATGAAAACAACGATTAAAAAAAGGATTACTGTTCCCTCTTCAACTACAATTCGGTTAAACAAGAAAAATCGAGAATACCTTGAAGATATTATGAGAGAAAACAATTTAACTTCTATTAATCAGGGAATCAATAAAGCTCTAGAACAAGTTAGATTAATTAATAATATTGATGGTTACCTATCCAAATTTGAATACTTACCAGCAGATATTAAAAGCATGAAGTTTGGTATAAATGTACTCCTAGAAATGATGTCTGAGCTTTGTTATACAGCTGATATAGAAGAAATTGTTAACGGTACTCAATTACCAATATATAAATCCGCAGTTGAGATCTACCATCAAAATGCTAAATCAAATCGCTTAAAAAAACTAAGTTCTCACTAACACTAAGCGTATCCATACATAAGGATACGCTTTTATTCTCGAAAGGAATAATAAGTATGGCTCATCCATCACTAGTTTTAACCTCTCAGTTTGTAGTTCCCACTTTTTCAAATAAATCCTATTCTAAATATCTAGATTACATGGATAGAAAAGAAGCACTTGAAAAACGTGGTGCAGGTACAGATACATATCTGGAAAAAGAAAATAAAGACAAGTTAAATGCTATAAAGAATAATATATTACATTTTGAAATAGAAAAAATAAAGTATCAGACACCTATTAACTCATTGGACTCAAACTTAACTAAAAGAGCAAAAATTTATCTCAATGAGATTAATATTTCTGACTTTAACGAAAAAGAATTCAAGAAATTCATTGAAAGCGATAAACCTAGAAAATTAAATGGTGTTTTTTCTATAGATAATGATAATATCCAAATTGGAGAAGATACCAAGCACGTTCGAGACATGCTAAATTATGGAGAAAAACACGGTTCTGTCCTATGGCAAGACGTGATATCCTTTGACACTAATTTTCTTGTACGACACCATCTTCTTGATCAGGAAACTGACACTTTAAATTCAAAAGCTATGATACGAGCATCACATAAAATGATGGATGAATTTCAAGATCGTGAAAAATTAAATAATCCCTATTGGGTTGCTTCAATTCATAGAAATACTGGTAATGTTCATATTCATTTTGCCACAGTTGAGCAAGCAAACAGTCGAAAAATTCAAGTTAAGGATGGTAAATCTCAACCTAGGGGTAAAAGAAAGCAATCAACCATTGATCACATGAAATCAGTTTTCACCAACGAGTTACTTGATACCTCAGAATTACTTAAAGAAATTAACGTTCAAAGAAACACAGTAAGACGTAAAATAGTTGAATCATACAGAAACTTATCGCAAGGTGATAAATTACAAAATGATATTAGCAAGCTAATTACTCTCCTACCTAAAAATAAACAAAAATGGCACTATGCTTCTCTACAAAAAGATCAAAAGGAACTTCTAAACGGAGTTACAGACAAACTTCTTTCCAACAACAAAGATTATAATCATTTAAAACTTAATATATCGCGTTACAGTGCAAACAGAGAGGAAATTTATGGAAAAAGCAAAAGGCAGTCTAAAAATTATACTCAAAACAAAATGCAGGATATTCAAAAACGCGTAGGTAATGCACTTCTTCATGAACTCTCAAGTCAAATGATTAAACAAGATAAGCGTAAAAAGAAAATTCAAACTACTTTAACCACTTTTGATTTTCAAAAAAATGGCATAAAACCTCAAGCAAGTTAAATCTAATGTCATCTCTTCAATTTCAAAAACATCAAAAAGAAGAAATAAAAAAGTTTTTAAAGAAAATTAAACAACAAAAACGTGTGAAAAAGACTAAAAAGAATATTTTTATCAATAAAGAATACGTTTCTGAACTGCAAAGACGAATGAATATAGTTTTCAATAAAGAAAATACAGACTACAAAAAGCGCCAAGCTTTCATGCAATATCAGAGTCTGACACAAAATAACCTAAAACTATAAAATATTTTAAATAAAAAAAGTCCTATGAAATCAAGGGTTATTAATACCAAGATTTAATAGGACTTTTTCAATTAGCGAGTTTTTTCGACTCGTTTTCATCAACTTAAATGTTTTGCCTTCTCAGGATATTCATATATGGTAGCTAGAATCATTGAAGTAAACGTTAAAATAACTTGAGCTTCATTTTTAGAATTTTCGATTAATTCATGGTTTGCTTGGTTACCAATCTTTCTTATTTTATCTACCCAATCATAACTAGTTGCTGTTATTAGATTTTTTTCTTTTAAATAATCAATATAATACTTAAAACTTTTATCTCTTTCAGCGCCTCTCTCTACTCCTATATGCATTAAGATCTTTCTACAAAGTAAAACTACCGCTGTAAAAGCATTAGCAGCATAACAGTTTCTTGCTTCATTATAAAAATTATTAACTACATTAGGAACATATTTAAAGGCTTGTCCAAAGGGAGCACCTGGGATTTGTTTTCCATTCAATAAAAAAGTTGGATACCCACATCTATGACACAAATATATACCAGCTTCTACATCACCGTCTATATATGCTTGTGTAGGTAATATAATTGCATAACCTCTATTTGAAGATATTCTAGTATTACAATTCCAACATAAATATTCTAAAGAGGGTAATTCCTGTGTACCAGCCCATTCTCCTGTATACCTATCAATTCGAATATATCTGCTTTCTCTACCCATACATTACCTCCATCTTTTAATACTATTAAAAACAATTTTTCTTTTTAAATCATGAAAAGACTAATATAACTAATAGCTACCAGTATTTTCAAACCTCATAGTTATATCTAATTTTTTTCTACTCTTAACGATGGAAGTTCATTAATTAAATCAACTGTTTGAACGGAAACATTAATAATTCTCAAAAGCAAATTAAAGATATATTTCGGATCATTACTATAATTATTGGGATCATCTGTTATTCCCGCTTTCTTATAAGATTCAGTATTGTGAATTCGATATTGATCCATAATCCACTCTATCGCTGATTTACCATTAACAACATAACGATAAGCTTTTTCAGGAATATTTGAAATTGTAATGAACTTATTAAAGATAATAGTCGACTTATCATTTCTATTATTAAACTTCATTCTGGTAACTTTATAATTTGCATTATCTTTATATTTAATGCTCAATTTATCATATATTGGTACACTTTCATAATTTAAATGAAGATTAATTAATTTCTTTCCTACTTCAATATATTTTTCCTTGAAATCAACATTTGGAATGCGTGCTAATCCCTTTAATAAGTCGTTAGCATATTTTTTTTGATAATCTGCAGAATTCAATAAGCCATAAATAAAAGGAAAAATATCTTCTTTATTCAAATCATACTTCTCAGTAAAAATATCATTTATATTGGGCCTACTTATGATTAGCTCGTTAGTTTCCTGATTATCGAATTCATAGAACCCCTGTCCATTCATCATAAACTGATAGTCTGGAATACGATCAGTTATTAAGACACTAAACGGTCTATTAGAGCCATTACCAGTAGTTACTATAGAAAGATTCTTTTTTCCCCAGAGATCATAATAATTTGATTGTCTGTGGAGCAGTTGTTTGTCAAAGTAAATCCATTTTTTAGTAAAAGGACGATATGAAATTAACTGGCTTTTATTATTAAATTTTATTTTTTTAAGTTCAAAAGCCGACTTCTTTAGTTCTTCACTCCAATTTAATTTGGTAGGATCATAATTCAAATCATCTTTATCTAATACTTTATGTAAACTTTGAAGCCTATCTACTTCATCATTGTAATTTTTTACAAGTCTTTTAGCATTATTTAAAGCTTGCTTTTTAGAGAAGCTATAAACCCAAGGATCACGAGAAGATACTATTCCCGTACAATTATTTAAAAATGGCGAATCTTTTTCTCCTGAAATAGATGGATAATTTCGATAATTGGGATCCCTTTTATTAATCCAATCATTGTTTTTATCGGGGTTTATTGTTTCCCACTTCATATTACCAATGGAACTATTATTTTTTATGATATCCAGTTTTTCTTTTCTAGATAGATAATCTCCTATATCACAATAAAAAAGTTCATGTTTATCAGAATCATCCTTTATGAGCACACTTATAGCTATTGGAGCTCTACTACCTGAATCGAAAATTTTTCCCCCTTCTTTTCGTGATTCTTCTCCTTGTGTACGCTGATTACCACGCAAATTAAAGATATATAGATGATTATATTCTTTATATAATGACGCTCTTAATCCATCGGTACTATTGCTATCTAAAAAACTACCATTTGAAACAAAGCCAATAATCCCTTGTTTTCCTATGCGATCTGTAGCCCATCGAAATGCCTTTACATAACTATCCATTAATGAATTTTTGGCATTTGACGATGAAAACTTAATATATGTGTTTCTAATTTGATCTTCTAACTTAGAATAGTGTACATTTTGATTATTATCACTTTCAGAACTTTGACCTTTAGAATATGGTGGATTAGAAATGATTGCTGTAATAGGTTGTTTTTGTTGTTCTTTCAATCGTTTATTATTCGTGCCAAATATATCATTATCTAAAGTATTTTGATTCTCAGTACTTTCAAATGTATCCGTTAAAACTATTCCTTCAAATGGTTTATATCCTCTATCTGGACCATTTACTTCGTCAAATACTGCTTCAATATTGACTGCGGCAATATAATAACTTAAAAGTATAATTTCATTAGCATGTAATTCGTGTAAATATTTTCGAAGTATATCTTCATATTTTATTTTATGATTTTCCATCAATTCTTTTAAATACTGTAAAGTACGTGTAATAAATGTACCAGTTCCTGTAAACGGATCAAGAATATGTACATTTTCACTTGCCAATGATTTCCCAAAATATCTATTTAATGCATAGTCCACCGAATGAATAATAAAATCTACTACTTCAACTGGAGTAAATACTATTCCCATCGATTTTGTTGTCTTGGGAAATCCTGTCCTAAAGAAACTATTATACAATTGAACAATTACTTTTTGCTTTGCTTGAACATTATCCAAGCCTTCTACACGTTCTCTAACAGATTCATAAAGTGGCTCCAAAGACTTTTGTTCCTTATCAAATCCATATAATTCAAAAGCAGATATAACTTTATTCAAGACTTGAGAAACAGGATTATTTTGCGCAAAATGATAATCACTAAATAGTGCATCAAAAATAGGCTGAGTAATTAAATGTTGAGCCATCATTTCTATGGCTTGTTCTTTAGTAATCGAATCATTGATATTATAGTGAAGTCCCTTTATAAACTGATTAAATGCTGACTTAGCACCAGGTTCTGTTTCAATCAAATCGTTGATCTTATTTATGTGTCGTTTAGCAATGTCAGCAACGTCCTTAGAAAAATCTTCTAGGTATCTTCTATTACCGACTTTCTCAACAATTCTCCCATAAAAGGCATTTTTTACATCCTTCCAGTCGTCAAGATCTAATTTTAACTGTTCGGTTTTAGGATCTTTTTGATTATTTTTAAATGAGTCCTCATCAACCGCACCAGAAGGAGCATTTCCAATATTGTTAAGACCTATTCTATCTGGCTTCTTTTTATTTAATTGTAATTGATTAATAGTAGCCTCAAAACGTTCATCTACTGACCGTAAGGCATTAAGAACCTGCCAAACCTCTTTATACTTTTTATTATCATCTAGGACCTTTGCCGGATCGCTTTGTGCATCAACTACGATTGGTAAAATAATATAGCCATATTCTTTTCCTTCAAATTGACGCATAATTCGTCCAACTGCTTGAACAATATCAATTTGTGATTTTTTAGGGCTAAAGAAAATTACTGCATCTAAGTTAGGTACATCTATTCCCTCTGTCAAAAATTGAACATTAGAAAGAATATGAGCTTGGTTTTCAGGTACATCGCCAGCCAACCAATCAATCTCTTCTTTCTTCTTCATAGCATCCATTGATCCATCAACATGTCGAACATCAACAGAAAAGCTATCCTTAGCATTATCACCTAAATACTCATTTATTACAGTGTTGAATTCTCGGGTTATTTGCTTTGAATGAACGATTCTATCTGAAAAAGCTATAGCTCTCTTCATTGGTGCGCCAGTAATTTCACCAGTTATACCATTTCTCTTAACCATAGCGTTCCAAACACCAATAATTTTACCGATATCATTTGTATCAAGCTCATTATCAGTATTTTTCATAATCCCTTGCATATTCTTATGAATATAATGTTCGTCAATTGCAAGTACTGATACCTTATAATCTGTTAATGCACCACAATTAACAGCCTGTCCAAAGGTTAATCGTGCAATTTCTTTTCCGTAAATTGACTCATCATCCATTGAAGCAATTTCAATACTCTGTTCTACAGCCTTTCTCTTAGCATTCTGACCGTAGATTTTAGGTGTCGCTGTTTGATATAGTCTTTTTTCTGCTTTAACTATTTTATTATCGTGAACCTCAGTAAATACACTTGGATCACCTATTTCACTTGATCCAGTTGTCCTGTGAGCTTCATCAGCAACAATAAGGTCAAATTCAGGAAAGCCATGCTTTTGTGCTTGCGAAACTTTATCAATTGACTGATAAGTTGAAAATACTACAACGAAATTCTTTTTATTCTTATTAAAGTTAATTTTTTTATAGTTTTCTAAAAGTTTTTCAACATCAGTTGTTGCAGGGAAACCAATATCTTGAGCGCTTAAATCTTCACTATTTTTTGAAGCTTTCGCATCCGAGACAACAGAAAAACTTTCCATGTCTAAACTAGTATCAGCATCATTATTCCAATTTCTTAATGTCTGAGAGAGCAATTGTATGCTCGGAACGAGATATAAAACATGATAGATTGACTTATGCTGTTGTTTCATTAACCCCTCAGCAATCTGTAAACTTGTGAAAGTTTTACCAGTACCAGGAGCCATAATAAGTTTTCCACGATCATGCAGTTTATAATAATCCAAAGCTTTTTTAATAATTGGACGTTGGTATCCTCTTGGTTCTCTAGGCTCTTTAGTTAAAGTCTTATTTTTGCCTTCAAAATTAAAAAGTTGCCAATTAATATGTGCATCACGTAAATCTGATAAAGTTACCAATGCGACTGGGTTAGTTCTGTGACCTAAATCATTTTCAGCATTTTTACCCCATTTATCTGTAGTTGTAACTAAAATACCATCGTTATACACGCTTTTTCCTTCCTCTGAAAGGAATGAATCGATAGTAGCTTTACCTACCTTACCTTTATAGAATTTAGCCTGTACAGCGGTTAATTTACCCGTATGACGATCTCTAGCAACAATATCTACCCCAGTGTCCTTCTTGGAAATATTATATTCTTCGGGAACATCTTTTAGCATCCAAACTTTATCGTATTTATGCTTGTATTTTGGTTCATTTTCCAAATATGCTACTACCAATTTTTCGAAAGCAGTACCACGATTTCTATTTCCAGTAACATTGTCATTTATTTGTTGAATCAATTCATCAAACTTGGCCATAACTCTATATCTCCTATTGTCAGCTTGTAATACCTTTATTGTACTTTATAAAGTACAATTCCTTTAAATGAATTTTAAAACTTCTAAAAGTAATAATGAGTGATTTGGTTAGCATTTGGGTATCGTTTGACTCATTATCATGCCTAAATCATTGATATTATAAGCTTCCTTGACTCCCAGGGGACCCATCAAAAAAGCTCATAATCGTACAACCGCGATTATGAGCTTTTTGTTTTTGACTATTTTTTCTCCTGCACAATGTAAATTGGTCGTTCTTTAACCTGCAAGAAGATTTTGCCAATATATCTTCCAATAATACCAATGCACAATAATTGTAAGCCACCAATTAATAAAATACTGCTTACCAGTGATGCCCAGCCAAATACTGCAGCATCTGGATTGAAAGCATGACGAATGATAACAGCTATAAAGCCAATGATCGACACTAATGAAGCAAAACTGCCAATCCAGACCGCAATATTTAAGGGAGCAAGCGAGAAGTCGGCAATTCCATCTGAAGCATATTTGAATAATTTCCATGCGCTCCAATCACTTGTACCGGCCACTCTTTCGACATTATGATAATCAAGATATTTTGTTCTAAATCCGACCCAAGAAAAAATTCCTTTAGAAAAACGACTATATTCACGCATTTCTAACACAGCATCAACCACCTGTCTCGTCATCATTCGATAATCACGCGCACCGGAAACAATCTGGGTATTAGAAATACGATTAATAAACTTATAAAATTGATCGCTCAAGAAAGACTTAATCTTGGCCTCACCAGTTCGATCTACCCTTCTTGTTCCAATACAGTCCCATTCTCCTGACTCCAAAAGCTTATACATTTTAGGCAAGAACTCTGGCGGATCCTGCAAATCGACGTCCATGTCAACGATATAATCGCCAGTAGCATTTTTAAGACCAGCATATAAGGCTGCTTCTTTGCCAAAATTGCGCGAAAAGGACAAATAATGAACTTCTTCCGGATGTGCTTTATGCAGCTTGCGCAATTCATTTAAAGTATTATCTGTTGAACCATCATTGACAAAAATATACTCAATTTTCACCGGCATCTTTTTGACAACCTTTTCAACTGCCGGATAAAACAGCGGAACAGTTTCTTCTTCTTCATAGCAAGGAACAACAATTGATAACTTCTTCATTAATTTGCCTTCTTTATATACTTAAAAATACCAAAAGCCAATAAACTTAACAAAGCTAGAATGCTTGGACATAATAAAACCAAATTGGCGTCTTGAAGTGCAATGTAGCAACATTTTCGCCAGCTTTCTGTGTAATAGTCGGACTGCCGATTCTGCTTAATTGCGTTTTGATTTTTTTACCATTTACAGTTAGTTCAGATTGTTTATAAAGCACTACTGGCAATTTTATCTTGCCTGTTTTTTTATTTTACCATTTGAGCTGCAAGACACCGCCACTCAACACTTGATAATGAAACTTGCCGCTCAAATCCGGCTCGACAATCTCACGCACATAAGCATTATCAACCTTTTTAGCAGATATTTTGCCATGGTATGTCGGCAGATAATCTGGATTTACTTTGATGATCAAATCAAGCCACGCGCGGCCGTTTGAACGAAGACTTGACCATGCTCAGTATTGCTGACGCCGAAGGTTCGATATTTATTTTTGAGATCTTGGACATAATTATAATGGCTGGCGTGCAAAGCTTGACTATTCTCGCCAGACTTTGCGTTTTTTACCGTATAAACCCGGCTCTGATTAAGAGCTGTATGCTGAATGATCCGGGAATAATTTGCACCAACATTTTCAAAAATTACAAAAGCAAGACCGGCGTAAGCGACCTTCTGCCAAGCCTGATATTTGCTTAATTCCGTCAAGCTTAAAGCAATTCCCAATCCTAATAACGGATAGGCAATGATTAAAAGTCGATGCGGAAATTGCAAATACGATTTTAAAAATGGCATTGCTTTGCTCAGAGCCTGCCAATTGATTAAACAAGTAGAAAGAATGAAGAAGATTCCACCCTCAATTGAAACGATAAAATTGAGCTTATTTGTCTTAAATCTAGTCAAAGCAAAAATGATTTGAACGGTAAACAAAATGGCTAGTCCGATCATGATCATATTTCGCAAACTGCCGTAAGAATTTAATTTAACTGAAGCAAAGGCCAGTGAATGTGGAACTGTCGCTACCAATTTGTTATTGAGCATTACCAGCAGCATCCCGCCCCAAGCAATCAAATTTGTATGATCAAACCATGCTTGAATTGAACCAATATTAATGTATAAAACTGCCACCATCACGCTAGCAATTTCGTTAGCTTTAGCCTTTCGTGCCAGGAAATACATACCTGTGCCTGCACCTATGCACAGAATTAAGTAAGTTAAAATCTGATAGCCAAACCAGCTGCCGCAAATTAACAGCAAAAAGCCATTAAAGTAGGCAAAAAACGGCCCGTACATTGCATTGATTATTCGTCCGCTATGATTAAAGGCAAAGTTGGCCTGAAAATAGGAAAAATGGCCTGTTCTTATTTACTCTTCCGCATCATAAAAACGATTGTAATGAAAAATCGTATCGATATTGATTACTAATTGTCCGTTGGACAACTGAATTTCTGCAAGCAAAAGCGTTGCTAAAATAATAATTAGAAAGGGCCAGGTTCTATTCAAAAATTGATTCAACTGAATTCTTTTGCTCATCTTGTTATCTTTGTCACTTTCCTACTTCTTGAAGGTAATTGCTTTATTAACAACAAACTGAATTAAAGTTGCAATAATGGTTGAGACGATCTTTAACACTAATGCGTTTTGACCTAACAGCGTTACAAAAATGAAGATGCATGCTGTTGTAAACAGTGTCGTGATTTGTCCTACTAGATAGTATTCAACAGACCGCCGCCACATATGATCATTCACTTTGAAGTTGGCATAAAGTTCCAGAAAGAATTATTGATTAAGCCGCAACTTGAAGAAATAAAATTTGCCAGTTCAGGATTGATTTCTAGACAAATCGCTAATAGCCAATATATGCCGAAATCAACGACCAAGCCTAAAACTCCAATCAAGCCATATTTAATTAGTTCAATAAAGCTTTCACTTCTTATTAGTGAAGCAACTTGTTGTTTTTCATCACTATATCCTACTTGCTATTCTTGTTAATTTTTACGTTAGTATTTATGATAACGTATTTTAGTCAAAATTTGCATTACATTTAAAAAGCAAAACTTTTTTACGCATTTTAAATATGGAAACAAAAAAGCTGTCCCAAATAGGACAGCTCATTTAATTAAAAAACTAATTTGCAGTACCTGAAGTTAATTCAGCTCTTTGTGCAAATTGAACATAAAGCTTAGAACCACTTGCAGAAATTCCTTCGATTTCTCGACGAACATTGAAGCGGTAATGTTTTTCTGCAGTACCATTTTCTGCGACCTTAAAGATATTATCGTTAAAGCCTACGTAGAAGTGACCATTGCCATAAGCAAAACCTTGAACAGGAGCACCGTTCTTCACAAAATTGCCTTTTGTTGCGCCGACTTCAGTTGCATGCCAAACGTCATTGCTTAAAGTAAGCTTCCAGTATTTATAGTAGCCATTGCCACCATTATGGAACAAAGCATACATTGTACCATCACCACTGAAAGTTGCGTTGTGGATGTAACGGTTATCTGCGATTTGGAAAGTCCAGATCTTGTTGATCTTCATATCGCTCTTGCGGATTTGCAAAATTTCTTCTGCACGATTGCCGTTTCTATAATTATTATCATTAGCCATTACATAAATATAAGCACTGGATGAACCTAAAGACTGACCATGACCCAATTTAATATACGGTGAAACCTTGATGTTCTTAGCATAGCTCTTAAAAGTGCTCCATTTCATGGTAGTCAAATTCTGTGCAGCAGTTTTGCTCTTAAGTGCATTTAAGTTATAGGAAACCAAGTGGCCATATTGACTGGATGAGCTAGTGAACATTGAAGTAGTGAAAATACCACCATTAACAGTCATACCTTCCGGAATAACGCCAACTTGACCCATTGTGTCTGCAGCTTGGTTGTAGCCTAAACTTACAAACCGTGGCTGGAACAATCTTGTCTTCAATGTCAAACCGTTGCTCTTAAAAGTATTGCCAGTAGTTTCTGAGCGATAACCGTGTGCACTGTTCCAATTTCTTGAAGAGCTCTTCGATGATCCCTTCCATGGACTAACTTCGGTAAGGCCTTTTTTAACTGAAGCGGATGGTGAAGCTGGATAATTTTGGTGAACATTTACTTGCACTGAAGCTTGTGCTTTACCGTAACTATACTTTACAGTTGTTGATTTTGAAGAGACGCTACTTTGAGAAACATTGACCTTGCTTGGATTAATGGCCGTACCTTGGCTGTCAGTAACGTAGTTAATTGCGTCTCTAGTTGGGAATGAATAGCTTGATCCACTGACTAAATCAACGCTTCCGGCTACAGAAATCTTATTTCTTGCAAAGAAATTTTGACTACCCAGCCGACATGACGTCCATCGACGTAAATATCCCAGAAGTTGCCTTTCTTTGTAGAAAGGTATTTCTTAGATTGAATTTGGCCATTCTTAAAATATTTAGTGGAAGTAAATTTCCCAGATGGACCATTTTTAGTTACGCGATGATAAATTGCATAGTTGCCTGTACCTGCAATTTTAGTCACAGCTTTGCTGTAGCTTTTAGCAGAAACTGTTTCATTGCTTGCGATACCTACTGAACTTGCTAACAAAATACCTGCTGCTATGGCAGCAAATTTCCATTTACTTTTCATTCATATTCCTCCAAAGCAAAAGAAACTAATACTCTAGTATTTTAGCATATTATTTCATTTATCAATTACTAGTTTTTTATTAGAAGAATATTAATGCAGAGGTATTATATATATATGTAGAGTATAATGTAAAAAGTTCACAATTGTTTTTAGATATAGGAGATATTTATGGTAGAAACGGAAAATAATCAAAAAAAAATGATGTGGACTACCTTAGCAATGATGGCCTTCTCAACTGTCTGGGGCTTTGGTAACGTTGTTAATGGTTATGTCTACTTCGACGGAACAAGAGTTATTTTCAGCTGGATCGTCATGTTCCTGCTTTATTTTGTTCCTTATGCACTAATGGTTGGTGAACTTGGTGCTACTTTTAAAAACTCCGAAGGTGGTGTTTCCTCATGGGTTAACGCCACAATGGGTGCCAAATGGGCCTACTATGCAGGTTGGACCTATTGGGCTTGTCACGTTGTTTATATTTCAAGTAAAGGTACCGGTGGTTTGAGAGCTATGGCTTGGGGCATTTTTGGCAATACTAATTGGTATGATGCCTTGCCAACCTTTACCACACAATTAGCCACCTTAGCTGTCTTCTTATTCTTCTGCTGGGTTGCCAGTCGTGGTATTCCTGTTCTTAAAGGTTTAGCCACAGTTGCCGGAACTTCAATGTTTATCATGTCAATTCTATTCATCATCATGATGTTTGCAGCTCCTGCACTTAATCCACATGCTTCTTATTACAGCATTAACTGGAATTGGAAGAATTTGATGCCAACTTTCAATGTTAAATACCTAACCTCACTATCCATCTTGGTATTCGGGGTTGGTGGCTGTGAAAAGATTTCTCCTTATGTAAATAAGGTTAAAGATCCATCAAAAAACTTCCCTAAGGCAATGATGGCCTTAGCGATTATGGTTATGGTATCCGCTATTTTAGGAACATTTGCTATGGCTTTGATGTTTGATCCTAAAGTTGTTAACAACAACTTGAACGAATACATTTCTAACGGTGCATATATAGCCTTTGATAAATTGGGGCAATACTACCATGTTGGCGGCTTACTCATGTACATCTATTCTTGGTGCAACGTTATTGGTCAGTTCTCTACTTTGGTAATCAGTATCGATGCGCCACTTAGAATGCTTTTGGGAAGCAAGGAAGCAAAAGAGTATATTCCTAAGCGCTTGTTGAAACTTAACAAACATGGCGCATATATCAATGGTATCTGGATGGTTATCATCCTTTCTGGTGGCTTAATCGTAGCCCAAGCTTTGCTTCCAAATGCTCAAGCAGTTATGGCTCAACTGGTTAAATTGAACTCAACTACAATGCCAATGCGTTACCTTTGGGTATTTGCAGCCTACATTGCGTTAAGAAAGCAACAGCAAAAATTTGCTAAAAACACTACTTATCAGATGACTAAGCATCAAGGCTTGGCCTACACAGCCGGAATTTGGTGTTTCTTTGTTACTGCAGCCTGCTGTATCATGGGAATTTACTCACCAGATCCATTTACCTTGTTCTTAAATATCATTACGCCAATTATCTTGATCGCTTTGGGTATTATCTTGCCTGCTATCAAAAAGCATCAAGACGCCAAATTAAGTTAATCATATTTAGAATAATTATAAATAAAACCGTCCTTTTTCGGGCGGTTTTATTTTTTTAATGCTAAACTCAGCTTAGAAATATGAGGTGAGAAAATTGACTAGTGCTAAAGATATTCTTCATGATCATCATTTAAAGGCAACTAGGCCTAGACAAAAGATACTGGAATATCTGATGGAACATCACAATCATCCTACTGTGGATACAATATATACCGATCTGGCCCATGATCAGCAGCTTAACAAGGCAACGATATATAATACTTTAAACACTCTGATCAGTGTTGGCATTGTAATTGAGATTAAAAACGGTGATAATTCGACTCACTATGACTTTTTCATGAAGCCCCATTTTCATATCATTTGTAAAAATTGCGGCAAAATTTCTGATGTTTTTTACCCAAATTTTGATCAGATTGAAAATAAAATGCGAGTTGAGGCTGAGAAACAAACCGGATTTAATGCCTTTTCCAGTCACCTGGAAATCTACGGTCTGTGTTCAGAATGTCAAAAATTAGAAAAGAAAGCACAAAAAAACAGCTAAAGCCAAGATTGCTTTAGCTGTTTTTATTTGTCTTACTTGAGACTGTTGCTTTCAAGCAATTCAGCACGTTGAGCCAAGTTAGCGTATAACTTGTTGTCGCTGACTGAGATGCCTTCAATTTCACGTCCAGTAGTAAATGTGTATGACTTCTTGATAGTACCATCAGTGCCTAAACGAACGATCAAATCGTTAAAAGCAATGTAGAAGTTCTTGTTAGTAGAATCATAAGTAAAGCCTTGAACTGGTTCGTTATTGCCTACAAAAGTGCTGCTGGTTGCACCAACAATAGTTGGGTTCCAGTTATCACCGGTACGGTCAAATCTCCAGTATTCATAACGATCTTTAGTTGAATCGTAGTAAAGGCCATACATCAAGTAATCGTTAACGATAACGGCATTCTTGAAGTAGCGTGGTGATGCGCTGCTGCCATTCCAGCATTTAATGGTCCAGATCTTGTGGATAGTTAAATCAGTCTTGTTAAGTTGAATGATTTCTTCAGAAGCATCGGAGTCAACTTTACTATTGTCATTAGCCAATAAGTAAACATACTTAGAACTTGCACCCATTGATTGACCGTGGCCAATTGGAACATATGGACTTACCTTAATGTTCTTAACGTAAGTATTAAATTTGCTTTGTGACATGGTTAATAAATATTGTGGGTTGTATGGACTTACAAGTTTGTTCAAGTTGTAGCCAACGACGTGACCAGAAGTCAAGTTGATGTGACTTAATAAACTAGTGTATGCCCACCCATCTGAAACAGTAACCCCTTCTGGAATATGACCTACACGGTTGATATTACCATCACGAGTAGTATCAGTCTCAACGCTTAAGAAGACTGGTTGATATAATCTAGTAGTTAAAGTCATATCATCACTGGTCCAGCTGTGGGTCTTAGTTTCTGCGGTGAAATCTGTTGGACTTAAGTAGTTCAAAGATGCACCATAGTGGCTAACCCAACTGGGTAACTTGTTGGTACCTGTCTTAGCTGTAACCTTATCAGCATCAGCAATACCTTCAGAAGTAGTCTTTCTAACTGTTACAGTTGAAGTTGCTGAACCTGATCCATAAGAATATGTAACTTTGGTAGTACCAGCAGTACCACAATCAATGGTATCTTTTGAAACTGTTACTTCAGTATTGTCAACAACAGTACCAGTGCTATCGGTTGCATAGCTAATTGCGTCTCTAGTATTGAAACTATAATTTGGATTGTTTACCAAAGAAACTGTCTTAGGAACAGAAATCTTGTTTCGAGCAAAGTAACGTTGGTTTACCCAACCTACACGACGACCATCGACATAAATCAACCAATAAGTATACTTGCTGGTTTTAATGCTTTGGTTTGATTGAATGTGGTTATAACGGAAATTAATTGCGTCTGCCACTTTGGTAGAAACCTTACCGTTACGAACATTTTTCCACACCGTGTAGTTTTTGCTACCGGCAACCTTGGTCATTAATTGATAACTAGTTACTGTTTGAGCGGCCTTTTTGGTTGTATCTGTTTTTTTGCTAGTAGTGGCTTCATCAGTAGAAGCAGCATTTACACCATTGGCAAAACCAAATAAGCCAACACCAAACAACGCAACTGAACCTACGGCTAAAAATTTCTTATAGTTCAAATTGTTTCCTCCATTACCTAAATACTCAGATAATGCTATTGTAATATAAAAGTGCTGAAATAAAAAATACAAAATCAATACACTTTGTTTGACAGTCATGTGCGTAAGTGATTTAATTAGCACTGTACTTGAAAGAGTGCTAATGATTTTTGAGGAGGCAAATATATGCTTGTACCTACAGTTATTGAGCAAACTGCGCGTGGTGAACGTGCTTATGACATTTACTCACGCCTATTAAAAGACAGAATTATTATGCTTCATGGCGAAATCAATGACCAAATGGCCAATTCAATTATCGCCCAATTATTATTTCTTGACGCACAAGACAATACAAAAGATATTTCACTTTACATCAATTCTCCAGGTGGTGTTATCACTTCTGGTCTTGCAATTATGGATACAATGAACTTTATTAAGTCAGATGTTTCAACAATTGCAATTGGGCTGGCTGCTTCAATGGCTTCAATTCTTTTGACCAGCGGTACTAAAGGCAAGCGTTTTGCTTTACCTAACTCTACCGTTTTGATTCACCAACCACTGGGTGGTGCTCAAGGTCAACAGACTGATATTCAAATCGCAGCTGATGAAATTTTGAAGAGCCGTAAGAAGATCAACAAAATTTTGCACGAAACTACTGGTCAACCTTTGGACAAGATTCAAAAGGATACCGAACGTGACAACTACTTAACTGCTGAAGAAGCTAAGGAATATGGCTTGATCGATGAGATTATGGTCAACAAGAAGAAGTAATAGTTCTGCTAGTTAAAGCAAAAGACGAAGGAAAAATTTCCTTCGTCTTTTTTTAGTCTCTTAAATTATCAGCAATTTCATGCAAACGTTTAAAGCGATGGTTAACGCCTGATTTTGAAATTGGGCCATCCGGTACTTGTTCAGCTACCTCTTTTAAGGAAAGTTCTGGATGTGTCAAACGGAATCTAGCCAAATTCTGCAACTTTTCAGGAAGGCTATCAATGCCCTTTTTCTCATCGATCAGTTGAATATCTTCTACCTGCTTTGCGGCTGCTGTTGCTGTTTTTTTCAAATTAGCGGTATCGCAATTTACCAATCGATTAACTGAATTGCGCATATCACGCATAATTCTCAAATCTTCAAAAGACAGCATTGCATTCAATGCCCCAACAATATGCAAAAAGTCTCCGATCTTTTCAGCTTCCTTTAAATAAACAATGTAGCCACTGCGCCGCTTGGTTGTCTTTGCATTTAAGTAAAAATACTTATTCATCAGCTTAGCCAGATCTTCGTTATGGTCTTCATAAGTAGAATAAATTTCCAAATGATAACGACTGGTTTCCGGATTGTTTACGCTGCCACCGGCCAAAAAGGCACCTCGCAAATAAGACATTGCTCCTTCGTGGGAATTCATAATTCGTTCGGGTACACGGGTAATCAAGCCCTTTTCTGGATCCCAAATCTGCAATGCTTCCAAAATATCGTTTACTTTTTGCTGCAGCCGAACCAGATATTGATTATTCTTCTTTAATTTCATCTTACGGGAAACGATCAATAACGGCTCAACACCAAAAGCAACTTTAATTAAAGTAAAAACTCTTCTAGCAATGGCTGGATTTTCAGTTGTAATATCTAGACTAAATTGGTGATCGTGAAGATTTAAAACCCCGTTCATTCGCAAAAAAGCAGCTAACTCGGCTTTAGCGTGTTCCGGATGCACCTCTAAAGAAGTTAGCTCTTTTTTCACATCGCTAGCATAACTAGCCATTATCTTCATCCATACGCTTTCTTGACATCGCTTCGAAAGCTAAATTGATAATTTCTTTACCAACCTTATGTCCGTCATGGAAGACCAAACCATGACGCTGATCAATAAAGTCGTCCGTAATTACTCGGCATTCTTGTTCTCTTAAACCTTTAAAATCATTTCTTACAGGTTCAAGGTATTCATCATAATCTTCTGGGTGGAATTTGCTCATATCGATTTTAGCGCCATTAACCAATGCCGTATTGATATAATGTCCGCCCAAATGCTCATTAATAACGCGTACGTGGTCGGCATCACTAAAGTGATCAGTTTCACCACGCTGAGTCATAATGTTGCAAATATAAATTACTTCAGCTTTGGTTTCGCGAACTGCTTGACCTAAGTTTGAAATCATCAAGTTAGGCAAAATCGAAGTAAATAAGCTTCCTGGGCCAAGTACAACGGCATCAGCCTGCATAATAGCTGCTAAAACAGGCAGCACCGCCGTTGGCTGCTCATCATCGGTGTCAGTTACCCAAACTCGTTTGATTCTTTTATCTTTTGAAGTAATTTCCGTTTCACCAGATTCTTTAGTCCCGTCAACAAATTCCGCATTTAAAGTCAACGGTTCATTCGAAGCCGGAAAAACGTGCCCATCGACATGCATCATCCTTGATAAACTTTGAACAGCATCGAAGATATTTCCATGCATTTCATTCAAAGCAGCAATAATCAAATTACCGATAGCATGACCTGAGAAGAATGAATCCGATGAATCAAATCGATACTGGAAAACATCCTTTTCTTCTTGAGAAATATCACTTAAAGAAACCAAAACGTTTCTAATATCACCAGGTGGAACAACGTTAATAAAGTTGCGGATCGTACCTGAAGAGCCACCATCATCTGATACAGTGACAATCGCGGTGATTTCAGCATTTTGATCTTTTAGAGCATTGAGAATAACTGGCAAGCCTGTACCACCGCCAATAACTACAACACGTGGCCGTCTGCCTTTAATAACTCTAATGATTCTGTTTTCTGCATATGACACTTATGCCACCTACTTTCTTAGATAACGACTTACTTCACGGTGAGTAATATCAACAGGATACTTTTTAGCTAAATCGCGGGCCAATTGTTGAGCAATCGAAACGCTGCGGTGCTGGCCACCAGTACAGCCGATTGCAATTGTCAGCTTTTCCTTGCCTTCTTTAATATAGCCCGGAATCGCAGTATTCAGCAAATCAAGCAGCTTTTTATAAAAAGCCTGTGTTTCTTCCTTATTCATGACGTAATCAAATACGCGCTTATCAAGACCCGTAAATGGTCTTAATTCAGGAATATAGAATGGATTTGGCAAGAACCTGACATCCATCACAATATCAGCATCAATCGGCATCCCATATTTGAAACCAAATGACATAACTTCAATAGAGAATGGCTGACGTTTGCGATCGCTAAATTCACTCAAAAGCTTCTGTTTTAATTCTTTAGTAGAAATTTTGGACGTATCAATAATGTAATTTGATCTATTCTTGATTGGCGTTAAAATTCGTCTTTCTTCTTGAATTCCATCAAGAAGGCGGCCATTGGTGGCTAAAGGTGGAAGCCGTCTTGTTTCTTTATATCTTGCTACCAGAGTATCATCGGAGCAATCTAGAAAGACAATCGTTGCTTGCACATTGCCGTTATCTTCCAGAGAATTGACTTCATTAAGCAAATCATTGTAAAAGTCCTTAACACGCAGGTCGATTACAACAGCAACTTTTTTGAAATCATTGGAATTGATAATCAAATCCCAAAAACTCCCCAGCAAAGTCGGTGGCAAATTATCGACGACAAAATATCCCATATCTTCAAGGGCATGGGCAGCAACCGTTTTTCCGGCCCCACTCATCCCGGTCACAATTAATAATTGTTTTTTCTCATCAGCCATAGTGCTCTCTCCTATCTAATTAATTATAGCATACCGGGTGTTTCTTTTAAATCTTTTCAAAAACAAAAAGAGCCTCTCGGCTCCTTTTGTTATTTCTTTAAATTAACGGTGCATCCAAGCAGTGATAATTTCGTTAATACCGAATACCAAAAGCCAAAACGCAACCAACCAGATCAAGCTAAGAGCAGCTAAAATTGGATTCAAAATTAAGACAACAGCGATAATCAAACTTAAAATGTTCATAATTAAATTGAAAATGAAGTAGCCTTTTGAAAAGTCCTTCAAGTGCCATGAAAAACTGATTCCGACAATTGAATCAACGAAGAACCAAATAGCGAACAGGTAGGCAATTGTTAAGCCGCCGATATCGTATGAACATAAGAATAAAATACCCACGACGATATCAAGAATACCTGAGACTAAAGTTACCCAGCTGCGTGAGAAGAATTGACGGAAGCGTGAGTAGCCAGCCAGCCAAACAAGACCTTGTAAAATTGAAACAATCCCGAATACTAAAACAAAGGCATGCAAACCTTTTTCAGGGTTACGAATAAGCAAAAATGCAACTACGACCATCAAAATACCGGCAATAAATGCACCCCAGTCGAAGCCACGATTATTATCTCTAGAAAAACTATCCATGGTTTATCCTCCTTGTTCTTCATTCTACACTAATTAGAAAATAATAAAATAATTATTTTGTTTTATTTGACTTCTTAGCTTCTTTTGTCAATTCAGTGTCTCTCTTTAAAACAGGAGCAAGATATTGGCCGGTATAGCTTTCTTTAACTTCTGCTATTTCTTCTGGCGTTCCTGTAGCTACGACCATGCCGCCGCCATCGCCGCCTTCTGGTCCAAGATCAATCAGCCAGTCCGCACACTTAATCACATCTAAGTTGTGTTCAATAATTAAAACGGTGTTTCCTTCATCAACCAAACGTTGGAGAACATTCATCAGTCGTTTTATATCATCTGTATGCAGACCAGTCGTTGGTTCATCCAGAATATAGAAGTTTTTGCCTGTCGACAATTTTTGCAATTCGGCAGCCAGTTTCATTCTTTGAGCTTCACCACCGGAAAGAGTAGTTGCAGACTGACCAAGTTTTACATAGCCCAGACCTACATCGACAATAGTTTGCAGCTTGCGTTCAATTTTTGGAATGTTCTTGAAAAACTCCGTTGCTTCGTTGATCGTCATGTCTAACACTTGGGCAATATTCTTTTCACGGTAAGTTACTTCGAGCGTTTCAGAGTTATAACGCGTACCATGGCAGACCTCGCAAGGCACATAAACATCCGGTAAAAAGTTCATCTCAATCTTGATAATTCCATCGCCATGACAGGCTTCACATCTGCCACCTTTAACATTGAATGAAAAGCGAGCCTTGGTATAGCCGCGCATTTTTGCTTCATTGGTTTGCGCAAACAGCGCTCTAATATCATCGAATACGCTAGTATAAGTTGCTGGATTGCTGCGCGGCGTTCTGCCAATTGGACTCTGGTCAATATCAATAATTTTTTCGATATTTTTATATCCAGTAATACTCTTAAATTTACCTGGTTTAGTTGAATTATGATTTAGCTTTTGTGCTAGAGCCCGTTTCAAAATCATATTAACCAGAGTTGATTTGCCTGAACCAGAAACACCTGTCACCACGATCAGTTTTCCAAGTGGAAAATCAACATTGATATTTTTTAAATTGTTTTCAGCTGCACTCTTGATTGTGATCTTTTTGCCATTGCCTTTACGGCGTTTAAGCGGAACAGGTACGAACTTTTTGCCAGAAAGATATTGGCCGGTTAAAGAATTAGGATTCTTTTCAATTTCTTGCGGGGTACCAGCAGCCATCACCTTGCCGCCATATACACCAGCACCAGGACCCATATCAACCAAATAATCGGCCTGCCGCATAGTTTCGTCATCGTGTTCAACAACAATCAGCGAATTGCCCAAATCCCGCAGGTGTTTCAAAGACTTGATCAAACGATCATTGTCACGCTGGTGCAAACCAATTGAAGGTTCATCTAGCACATACATAACGCCGGACAAGTTAGACCCAATTTGGGTGGCTAACCTGATTCGCTGTGCCTCACCACCAGACAAAGTATTAGCAGAACGTGACAAAGTCAGATAATCAAGTCCAACGCTCACCAAGAAGGAAAGACGATCTCTAACCTCTTTCAAGATCGGTCGTGCAATCGTGGTCTTTTGCCCATTTAACTTTAGCTGCTTAAAGAATTTAAGTGCTTTATCGATTGATAAATCTGAGGCTTCAGCAATATCCTTGCCATCAATTTTTACAGCCAAAGCTTTTTCATTCAAACGCTTGCCATGACAGGTCGCACAGGTTAATTCCGTCATGTATTTGCCCATCACATCCCGCATGAATTTTGACATTGGGTGGCGATAGCGTCGATCAATATTGACCATGATTCCTTCAAATGGCTGTGTGGTATCATTAACGCCAAAATCACCTGTTAAATGGAATTCAACGGCCTTTTTTGAACCAAATAAAATTGTTTCTTTTTGGTGTTTGGTTAATTTATTAAACGGCTTATCCATTGGAATTTTCAAAGCTGCACAGGCTTGTTCCAACATGCCGCTATAATATTTGGAATTCTTCCAGGGAATAAGTGCACCCTCTGCCAAAGTTTTGCTTTTATCGGGGATAACTAAATCTTCATCAACTGAAAGCTTCATCCCTAAACCATCACAGGCCGGACAAGCACCGAATGGGGCATTAAATGAAAATAATCGTGGTTCCATTTCACCCACTGTGAAGCCACATTTTGGACAAGCATAGTACTCAGAAAAGTTAAGCATCTTGCCACCAATCACATCAACGTTCATATAGCCATCAGACAAACGCAATGCAGCTTCAACTGAATCAAACAGGCGTGAACGAATGCTTGGCTTAACGATTAAACGATCAACTACGATATCGATTGAGTGGCGCTTGTTTTTTTTAAGATAAAAATCTTCGCCTATTTCATGCATTTCTCCATCGACAACCACGCGCACATAACCAGCACGTTGAACCCGTTTGAAAACTTCCTTATGCTCACCGCGCTTGTCACGAATGACTGGTGCAAACAATTGAATTTTGCTGCGTTCAGGCAAAGCCATGATGCGGTCGACCATTTGATCCACACTCTGACGCTCGATCACAGTACCATCATTTGGACAAATTGGCGTGCCAACTCTTGCCCATAACAAGCGAAGGTAATCATTGATTTCTGTAACCGTACCAACTGTTGAACGAGGATTATGCGATGTCGTCTTTTGGTAGATGGAAATTGCAGGACTTAAGCCATCGATTGAATCAACATCTGGCTTATCCATTTGTCCTAAAAATTGCCGCGCATAGCTCGAAAGAGACTGAACATAACGCCGTCTTCCTTCTGCATATAAGGTATCAAAAGCTAAAGAACTTTTGCCTGAACCAGATAAGCCCGTTACCACAACCAGCTTATTCTTGGGAATTGTTAAATTCACATCTTTAAGATTGTGTTCGCGAGCACCACGAATTACGATTTGATCATTTGCCATTGAATGTCTTCCCTTTTCTCTTAATCGGCTTCTTGACTGATTTTTGCAATTCCATCATTGCGTCCCGCAAATTGGCTGCTTCTTCAAAATCGAGTTTTTTGGCAGCTTCTTGCATTTGTGCTTTGAGACTGTCGATCATCTTTTCTTTTTGCTTCTTTGTTAATTCATCGAAGTTCAAATCAGCAAAGCTATCCGACTTTTTATCCTTGTCATCAACTTGCTTGGTCGCTGAAATTGCTTGCCGAATTGGCTTGATAATTGTTTTTGGCGTTATGCCATGTTCTTTATTGAATTCCATCTGAATCTTGCGCCGACGGTTAGTTGCATCGATCGCTTCGCGCATTGAGTCGGTAATTGAATCAGCATACATGATTACTTCACCGTGAGCGTTACGAGCAGCCCGACCCATGGTCTGAACTAATGGCCGATATGCTCTTAAGAACCCCTCTTTATCCGCATCCAGAATTGCAACCAACGAAACTTCAGGAACGTCAATTCCTTCACGCAAAAGGTTAATTCCAATCAAAACGTCAAACTTGCCCAGTCGCAAATCGCGTAAAATTTGCATTCGTTCCAGCGTTTTAATATCGGAGTGAAGATAGCGAACCTTTATCCCAAGATCCTTCAAATAATCGGTTAAATCTTCAGCCATCTTTTTAGTAAGCGTAGTTACAAAAACACGCTCATTTCGTTCAATGCGTTTGTTGATTTCACCAACCAGATCATCGATCTGCCCTTCAATTGGGCGAACTTCTACTTTAGGATCCAGCAATCCGGTTGGTCGGATAATTTGTTCAACCTTATGATTGGTCCGTTCTAATTCATAATCTCCGGGTGTAGCGGAGACATATAAAATCTGGTTGACATGTTTTTCAAATTCAGAAAGCTTAAGTGGACGATTATCCAAAGCAGATGGCAAACGGAAACCATAATCAATCAACGTTTTCTTACGATTACGGTCACCATTGTACATCGCTCTTAATTCCGGCATTGTAGCATGGGATTCGTCGATTAAAATCAAAAAGTCATCTGGGAAGAAATCAAGCAAAGTATATGGTGGTTCACCGGCCTTCCGCCCTTCCATATGGCGAGAATAGTTTTCAATACCGTTAGTGTAGCCAACTTCACTCATCATTTCCATATCATAAGTCGTTCGCTGCTTAATCCTTTGCGCTTCAAGCAACTTGCCTTCGCCTTCGAATTTTTTGACTTGAACGTTCATTTCCTGAGAAATAGCTTGCAATGCACGCCGCATCTGTTCATCGTTAGTCATGAAGTGCGTAGCTGGGAATAATGAAATACTTTCCCGTTCACCAAAAATTTTACCAGTCAGAGAGTCGATTTCGACAATACGATCAATTTCATCGCCAAAAAATTCAATCCGATAAGCATGTTTGGAATTACCGGCTGGGAAGACTTCAACAACATCGCCTCGAACGCGGAAACGACCACGTCCAAAGTCGATATCGTTACGATCATATTGAATGTTGACGAGATCCCGCAATAAGACGTTTCGCTCAATCTCATCACCTTCATGCAAAGTCAAAACGCTTCTTGCGTATTCCCGTGGATCACCTAATCCATAAATACATGAAACAGAAGCCACGACAATAACATCGTTTCTTTCCATCAAGGCTGAGGTGGCAGCGTGACGAAGCTGATCGATTTCATCATTGATCGCAGAATCTTTTTCAATGTAAGTATCTGACTGCGGAACATAAGCTTCCGGCTGATAATAGTCATAGTAGGATACAAAATATTCAACAGCATTATGCGGAAAAAAGCTCTTAAATTCGCCATATAGTTGTCCAACCAAAGTTTTATTGTGCGATATTACCAAAGTTGGCTTATTTAATTTAGCAATGATATTGGCCATTGTGAAAGTTTTACCCGTTCCCGTGGCACCTTCAAGAATCTGTTCTTTATATTCTTTTTTAAAACCAGCGGTAAGTTTATCAATTGCTTGTTGCTGGTCACCAGCAGGACTGTATTTAGAAACTAGTTCGAATTTGCGATTTTCTTGTCGTTTAATCATTTGCCAAAGACTCCTCGTAAAAAAAGTTGGACTAAAAGCCCAACTTTCTTATTTTAACGTCTTCAATTTTACTACATCGAACGTGCTTTCGCACTAAATTTGCATTATTTTAACAGTTTTGACAAAGCATCTTGATAATCTTCAGCAGCTTTTTCTGCAGTTTCAATATCCTTCCGGTTAACGCCAACATATGCCTTAATAACAGGCTCGGTACCGGATGGACGTAAAGCCACCCAGGTTTCATCATCTAAGAAGTATTTCAAAACATTTGATTTTGGAAAACCAGTTAAGGCTTCTGAATTGCCATTTAAAGTCGTTGTTTGTTCTTCGAAGTCTTGAATTTTAACTACTTTGGCACCATTAATTTCAGACAAATGCTCTTGACGAAGACGACTCATTAATTCTGCCATCTTCTTTTGGCCACCGATTCCTGGCATTTCAATTGCTTTAGTAATTTCATAAGCAACGCCGTATTTCTTCCAGATTTCTTGCAAGCCATCAAAAACGGTCATGTTCTTAGAAGCATAATAGCTAGCTACTTCTGCAAACATTAAAGCTCCCTGCATAGCATCCTTATCACGAGCAAACGGCTTAAATAAGTAGCCATAGCTTTCTTCAAAGCCCATCAAGAATTTAGCATCCTGCGCTTTGTTCATACGATCGACTTCTTCGCCGATGTACTTGAATCCAGTTAAAACATGTTTGGTTTTAATTCCGAAATCCTTAGCAATCTTAAATGGCAAAGCACTTGAAACTACTGAAGTGACAATTTCATAATTTGCATCCAGCTTGCCGCTTTCTTTCAAGTGAACCAATAAGTAATATGCCATTAAGGTGGCAATTTGATTGCCAGTCAATACTTGGAAGTCGCCATTGCCTTTTCTAACTGCGGCACCCATACGATCGGCATCTGGGTCAGTAGCAATAATGACGTTGGCATTAACTTTATCGGCCAATTTGAAGCCTGGTTTGAAAACGTCACGGTATTCAGGATTAGGTTTGATTGTTGTCGGAAATTCTGGGTCAATAATTGATTGACTCGGAACAGGAATAATATTATCAAAGCCGCCTTGTCTAAATGCACGATCATACAGCATCTTGCCTGTACCATGAAGCGGAGTATAAATAATTTTTAGCTTATCGGCGTTTTGCTTGATCATTTCTGTATCAATGTTGACTTGTTTCAAGTGTTCAAGATAGGCTTCATCAACATCTTCACCAATTAATTGCAAAAGACCATCCGCACGGAGTTGTGGTACCGGAGCAGCCTTAACAGAAAAGATATCCTTTACCTTTTGTGCATATGCAAATAAACGATTAGCATGTTCTGGCGCAATCTGTGCACCATCTTCGCCATATGCCTTATAACCGTTGTATTGCTTGGCATTATGTGAAGCCGTGATATTAATACCTGCAAAAGTATGCAAATAACGAACGGCAAATGACAATTCTGGCGTTGGGCGCAAGTCATCAAACAAGTAGACGTGAATGCCATGGGCACCCAAAATTCTTGCAGCATGTTCTGCGAATTCTCTTGAGTGGTAACGTGAATCAAAAGAAATAGCAACACCACGCTTTTTAGCTTCTTCACCATTTTCATCGATTAAGCGGGCCCACCCCTCAGTCACGCGACCAATTGTAAACAAATTAATTCGATTAGTTCCAGGTTCTAGACGTCCACGCATTCCAGCCGTTCCGAAATTGATATCCTGACCAAATGCATCTTCAATCCATTTTTCATCTTTACCTAAAGTATTTAATTGATCTTGTAAATAATCTGGCAAATTAGTAGCAGCTTGCCATTGTTCATAAATTTCTTTTGCTAACATGAATGCCTCAATTCTTATCTAAAATTAAATTCTCAGTTAATATTGTACTATTTTTTGTAAAAAAAGAGACCCACTTAAGTTAAGTGAGTCTATAATGTTAGTCATCTAAATTTTGAAGATAATTATATGCTTCTTGACCTGCGATGCTGCCGTCTCCAACCGCATTTGCAATTTGACGCAAATCTTTGGCACGAACATCCCCTAAAGCTAAAATGCCAGGAACTTTTGTCCGCATATGATCATCCGTCTTAACCCAGCCATATTCATCCAAAATATCGAGATTCTTGAATGGAGCCGTTTGCGGAATTACACCAACATAGATGAAAACGCCGGCAACTTGCAATTTCTTTTCTTCACCGGTCTTCTTATCTTTATAAGCAATATCGGTAATTTTATTGCCATCACCTTCAATTGCTTGTGTTTGTGCGTTCCAGATAAATTTCATCTTTTTATTGGCAAAAGCCTTCTTTTGCAAATCAGGTTGGGCACGCAATTGATCTCTGCGGTGAATAACCGTCACGGATTTAGCTAATTGTGAAAGATAAATTCCTTCTTCAATTGCGGAATCTCCACCACCAATTACGGCAACGTCTTCATCCTTAAAGAAGGCTGCATCACAGACGGCACAATAGGAAACTCCTCTGCCAGAATATTCTTCTTCACCAGGAACATTAAGCTTTTTATGATCAGCACCCGAAGCAATGATGACAACCTTGGCCGTATATTCAGCTGTATCTGTCTTAACAATTTTATTCTCACCATCAAGACTCACAGCTTGTACATCACCGTATTCGAAATCAGGCTTGAATTTCATTGCTGACTGATACATTTTTTCTGCAAGTTCTGGTCCTTTAACTTCGGTAAAACCAGGATAATTATCAATTGCATCAGTATTATTCATTTGTCCGCCATAAGGTCCACGGTCTAAAATTAGAACATTTAAATTTGCTCGAGCTGCATAAAGTGCTGCAGTTAATCCACCGGGGCCGGCACCAATAATAATTACATCATATTCTTTTGCCATTTGTTATGCCCTTTCCTTACTTTTCATAAGTGTATTTTACTATGATTAAAACGTTCTGACAACAAATTTGATTATAAACAACTTTAAGATATAAAAAAGTGCCTGCATTAACAGACACTCCTTTCTCTTTTATTAAAGACGAATTTCAGGTTTAGGACTTCTGCCCATCATCTTTTTAATTTCTTCATCAATATCAGCATCTTCGTAAAGAACACGGTAAACTGCTTCACTAATTGGCATATCGATGTTCTTTTCTTGAGCTAATTCATGGACAGCTTTAACTGTAGTAGCACCTTCAACAACTTGGCCCATGTTCTTCAATACATAATCTAAGCTCTTGCCTTCACCAATTTGCTTTCCAGCACGCCAGTTTCTTGAGTTAACTGAAGTACAAGTTACAATCAAATCACCAATACCTGCTAAACCACTGAAGGTCATTGGCTTAGCACCAAAATAGTTAACACCCAAACGGGTAATTTCTGCAAGACCACGAGTCATTAAGGCAGCCTTAGCATCATCGCCGTATTTTTTACCAACTAAAATACCGGCAGCAATTGCAATTACGTTCTTCACGGCACCGCCAACTTCAACACCGATCAAATCATCATTGGTGTAGAAACGAACGTAGTTGTTAGAAAACTTCTTTTGCACAAACTTGGCATTTTCTTCATTTTCTGAAGCACAAGCAATCGCTGTCAAATCTTTTTGAGCAACGTTTTCTGCATGACTTGGGCCTGAAATAGCAACAATCTTGTCACTGTCGTTTGGATAAACCTCTTCAGTTAAAATTTCTGAAATCAGCTTCTTGCTTCCTGGTTCAATCCCTTTGGTAGCAGTCACAAGCAATGGCTTAGCACCCGTTTTATCAAAAACTTTGCGTACATTTTTAGCAACAATTCTAACAGCTTTGGTTGGTAATACGAATAAGACGATCTCTGCACCATCCAAAGCTTTTTCAAGGTCTCCAGTTGCTGAAGTGGTTGGATTTAGCTTCCAATTCTTCATGTAATGGCTGTTAGTATGAGTAGCATTGATTTCTTCATTTACTTTATCGATGTTACCGTAAAGAATTACGTCATTACCATTATCAGCGAGCATGGAACCCAACACCGAGCCCCATGAACCATTACCTAAAACTGCAATTTTTGTCATTTTGTCTCTCAATCTTTCTAACTGAATTTCTTCTATCTCGTATATGGATATTTTAAACCACTACCATCAAGATACCACTTTGGCTTAACTTTGACACGACGATAGATCAATAAAATCAATGTCACTATAAATAAAATTAAGCTCAAGGCCTGTGATGCTCGAATTATACCGAAAATATACAAACTATCCGTTCGCAATCTTTCAACAAAGAATCTGACTATCGAATACCATAATAAGTATGACATAAAAACTTCGCCCTGTTTATAAAAATGTTTTTTATGGCGCAAACTTAAGATAATTATTAATCCTATTAGATTAAAAAAGGATTCATAAAGAAACGTTGGCTGATAATAGACTCCACCGATTTTCATTTGTTGAATAATAAATTCTGGCAAGTGCAAGCTTTGTAGAAAATGCAAGGTAGTCGGTCCACCATGGGCTTCTTGATTAACAAAATTGCCCCAGCGACCCAAAATTTGAGCAGCCATGACTCCGGGAGCAATGATGTCCAACATCAAAAATGGCGGCAGCATTCTTTTATAGCAGAAGACAAGCAAAACGATCAGGCCGGCAATTAAACCGCCATAAATCGCTATTCCACCATTCCAGATCGCAATAATCTGATCAGGATGCTGTGAATAATAGCCCCATTCAAAAATAACATAATAAATCCGGGCACCGACATAGCCTAAAGGTACCGCCCATAGCAATAAGTCAACAAAGTCATCACTCATGATATGTCGCTTTTTGCCTTCGCTAATTGACATCCAAGTAGCCAGGACAATTGCTACTGCCATGATAACGCCATACCATTTGACGCTAAAATTGCCAATTTGGATGGCATTACGGTTTAGTACACAGAAAATCATTTTTGATTATTTTCTCTTTTCGTATCTTTTCTAGAATTGTCAGAAATCAAATTTGCTAAATTATCATCAAAGACTTGGGTGGCATCATAGCCCATTTTCTTAGCTCTGAAGTTCATTGCTGCAACTTCAATAATGATTTCAATATTGCGTCCAACCTTAACTGGAATCGTTACTTGTGGAATTGCAACATTGCATATTTCACGCGTGTCTTCATTAAAGCCCAGTCGGTCGTAATTGGCATTCTTATCCCAGTTGACCAAGTTGATCACTAATTGAATTTCCGTTCTGTCTTTTACAGCACCGGCACCAAAGAGGTTCATAACATCAATAATACCAATTCCACGAATTTCCATTAGGTGCTTCAAAATCTTAGGGGCTTCACCCATGACAGTTTCATGGTCTTTTTGATAAACGTCAACCCGATCGTCTGCGATTAAACGGTGGCCACGTTGAACCAGACCTAAGGCGGTTTCAGACTTACCAACACCAGATGCACCTGTCAAAAGCACACCCATACCTTTGATTTCAACCAAAACGCCGTGGATGCTGGTTCTAGCTGCCAATCTTTGCCGCAAATAATCCGTCAAAATACTTGATAAGTAGGTTGTGGAATTAGCCGATTGCAAAATAGGAATTTTAGCTTCATCGGTTGCTTGCTTTAATTCTTCAGGAATTGGCAAAGAACGTGAAATTAAAAAGCAAGGGGTATCAGGCGTACACATTTTTTTAAAAACATGCGTCCGAATATCATGATCAAGCCGAGCCGCATAAGAGATTTCAGTACGACCCAACAATTGAATTCGCTGCTTTGGATAAAAGTCAAAATAGCCGGTTAATTCAAGGCCAGGTCGATAAATATCTGAAACTTTAATCTCCTTATCGGCAACGTAGCTTTCTCCTTCATAGACATGAATAATGCTGATATCACGAATTAATTTAGTTAATTTTACTGATTCTACCATTTTTTTGCCTCATCTAATAATGGACTAATTCTAATCTGGGTTTTCTTGACTTAAGCGCCACTGCAAATAGGCATAAATAAACGGCTGCAATTTGCCATCCATTACCCCATTAACATCAGCTGTTTCATAGTTGGTGCGCAGATCTTTAACCAGATTATAAGGATGGAAAACATATGAACGAATCTGTGAACCCCAGCCGATTTCTTTTTGATCGCCCTTAAGTGCCTGCTTTTGCTTTCTCTTCTTTTCTTCTTCCAAATGGAAAAGCTTAGCTCGCAATTCATTCATCGCTGTCTCGCGGTTTTGCAATTGAGAACGCTGAGCCTGAGAAGTCGTTACAATTCCAGTAGGCAAGTGGGTAATTCTTACCGCACTTGAAGTTTTATTAATGTGCTGACCGCCAGCACCACTAGAACGATAAACATCAATTCGTAAATCTTTAGGATCAATATCAATTTTAATACTATCGTCTATTTCTGGAATAACTTCTACAGAGGCAAATGAAGTGTGCCTTCTTTTAGCAGAGTCGAATGGCGAAATTCTAACCAAACGGTGCACGCCATTTTCAGACTTCAGCATCCCATAGGCATTTTTGCCACTTACTCGAATGCTAACGCTCTTTACACCAGCTTCTTCACCTGGCTCATAGTCATTGATTTCAAACTTAAAGCCAACACTCTCGCAGTATCGCTGATACATTCTCAGTAGCATGCTAGCCCAATCCATTGCTTCCGTTCCACCTGCACCAGGATGAATTTCAACCAAGGCATTATGACTGTCATATTTGCCCGACAGAAGCAAGTCTAGCTCATAATTATGAAAAGCAGACTGCAGATGAGTTAAATTGTTTTCAACTTCTTCCTGCAGCTCCTTATCTGGCTCTTCTTTGATTAATTCAAGAGCTGTCGTTTCATCTTCATATTCCTTTTTCAATTCAAGAAAGGAATCTCTTTTTTCTTTTAAAAGATTAATTTCACTAATTAATTTTTGAGCCTGATCCTGATCATTCCAAAAGTTCGGCTCTGCCATTTTTTGTTCATTGATTCCGATGCTTTCGTCAATTGCATCTAAGTCAAAGAGACCCCCTAAAGTGATCTAAACGCTTCTTCAAATCGTCTAGCACACTTTGAATTTCACTAATTTCCATTGCTTCCCTTTTCAAAAAAAGAGGAGAAAACTCATTGCTTTCTCCCTCTTTCATTATCTACTTAAGTTTTGTCTGATTTCTGCTTTCATGAACAAACGAGTTACATCAAATTCAATGTTTGAAATCATTTCTTCAAACATTCTGTAACCAGAATCTTGGTATTCAACCAATGGGTTCAATTGACCATAACCACGAAGACCAATTGATTGCCGCAATTGATCCATTGCATCAATATGATCAGTCCAATGATCGTCAACCACCCGTAAGATGACTACCTTTTCAAACTCAAGCATTTGTGATGGATCGCCAAGAGCTTTTTCTTTTTCTTCGAAGTTCTTTTCTACGATATCATAAAGTTTTTGCTTTAAATCCTTAACGCTAATCGTCTTGTAATCAATTGAATCAGCAACTTCTTCATTGGTTAAACTTGAAACGATAAAGTCACGCAGTGAGTCAACACGCCAATCTTTATGATCACCTTGAGTAAACATGTTGATTTGGTGGTCAATTGTTCGGTGAATCATTGGAATAAGAACATCTTTCAATGATTTGTCAGCTTCAATGACTTGCATTCTTTCACCGTAAATGATTTCACGCTGAATTCTCATAACATCATCGTATTGCAGTGTTTGTTTACGAGTATCGTAGTTGTTACCTTCAACACGTTTTTGAGCTGATTCAACTTGACGCGTGATCAAACGACTTTCAATAACTTTATCATCATCATTATCAGATAGACGGTCCAAGAAGTCCTTTACTCTATCTCCACCAAAACGCTTCATCAAATCGTCTTCAAGTGAAAGGTAGAACCGAGAATAACCAGGGTCACCTTGACGACCAGAACGTCCACGAAGCTGGTTATCGATACGACGTGACTCGTGTCTTTCAGTACCAATAACGGCTAAACCGCCAAGTTCTTTAACACCAGGCCCTAATTTAATATCAGTACCACGACCAGCCATGTTAGTGGCAATCGTCACTGCTCCACGTTGACCAGCATTCATAATAATTGCGGCTTCCTTAGCGTGGTTTTTAGCGTTCAAAACTGCGTGAGGAATACCTGCTTGATCAAGCATCTTGCTCAAACGTTCTGAGCTTTCAATTGCAACCGTACCAACCAAAACAGGTTGTCCCTTAGCGTGACGATTTTTAATTTCTTCAACAACAGCATGGAATTTTGAATCCAAAGTTGGGTAAAGAATATCAGGCATATCTTTTCTGATAATTGGCCGGTTTGTAGGAATAGTGATTACCTGCATGTTGTAAATTTCACGGAATTCTTCTTCTTCAGTTTTTGCAGTACCAGTCATCCCTGACAATTTCTTATACATTCTGAAGAAGTTCTGGTAGGTAATCGTTGCTTGAGTCTTAGATTCCTCTTGAATCCTAACTCCTTCTTTTGCTTCAATAGCTTGGTGCAAACCGTCTGAATAACGACGGCCTTCCATTACACGTCCAGTAAATGAATCAACGATCATTACTTCGCCGTTTTGAACAACGTAGTCAATATCCTTCTGCATAATGTAATTTGCACGCAAAGCTTGATCAATGTGGTGAACAAGTTTTTGGTTTTCAACATCGTACAGGTTCTTCAAGCCAAAGTGCTTGCAGGCCTTTTCAATTCCAGTTCTTGTCAATGAAATGGTCTTAGTTGGCCAGTCGATCTTGTAATCGCCTTGATCTACATCTGAAGCTTCATCTTCTTCGTCATCGCTCTTGTCTTCAAGCAAAGTCTTAACAAAGCGGTCAGCACGAATATAGTCACTATTAGCTTGTTCAGCTTGACCAGAAATAATCAATGGCGTTCTCGCTTCATCAATCAAAATTGAGTCAACCTCATCGATGATGGCATAGTTTAAAGGACGTTGAACCATTTGTTCCTTATAAACAACCATGTTATCACGCAAGTAATCAAAACCAAGTTCTGAGTTGGTTGAATAAGTAACATCACAGTTATATGCTTCACGCTTTTCATCAGGTGACATTGAGTTTAAGTTTAAGCCAACAGTTAAGCCAAGCCACTTGTATAGCTGACCCATTTCGCTTTCGTCACGGCTTGCTAAATATTCGTTAACCGTAACAACGTGAACCCCTTTACCTTCAAGGGCATTCAAATAAACTGGCATTGTGGCAGTCAAAGTCTTACCTTCACCAGTCATCATTTCAGCAATATTACCAAAGTGTAAAGCAATCCCACCTAAGATTTGAACATGGAATGGATATAAGCCTAAAACACGCTTTGCTCCTTCACGAGAAACAGCAAAAGCTTCTGGCAAAATGTCATCCAAAGTTTCACCGTTCTTTAAACGTTTACGAAATTCTGGTGTTTTTGCTTTTAATTCTTCATCGGAAAGCTTGCTCATTTCGTCAGCATAGCTTTCAACTTTTTTTGCAATCTTTTCAAATTTTTTCAATTCACGCTTATCAGCGTTATAAAGTTTCTTTAAAATATTTGCCATTAAATCGGTCCCTTATATGTCGAAAGTCTAATAATACAGTTTAATTTTACCATAATTGCGATCAAATTAAAAATATTCGTTTCATTAAATATCAAAGCAATAAAAAAGTCTGGAAAAACCAGACTCAAAAAACTATTACTAAGTTTTTGTTATTCATTAGTTTCGATTAAGCCGTAACGGCCATCGTTTCTGCGGTAAACAACGCTTGTACCATTAGTTTCAGCGTCTTGGAATACAAAGAAGTCGTGTTCCAACATATTCATTTGCAAAATAGCTTCTTCTGGATCCATTGGTTTCAAGCTAACACGCTTGTTACGAACAATATCAAATTCAGCTGGCTTCTTTTCTTCTTCTTCAGGAGCTTCAACAAAGAAGTCGTGCAAACCTTTTTCACGGCTCTTTCTGTTTACACGTGTCTTGTACTTTCTGATTTGACGTTCCAATTTTTCTGAAACGAAGTCAATACTGCGATACATATCGTCCGTGGTTTCTTCAGCTCTCAAAACTAAGTAAGGTAATGGAATAGTTACTTCTACTTTTGCTGAGTGATCACGGTAAACCTTTAAGTTAACGTGGGCAATCACATCTTGAGATAATTCAAAGTATTTCTCCAATTTATTCAAACGTTTTTCAACGTAGTTTCTTAAGGCATCAGTAACTTCAATATTTTCACCACGAACATTGTATTTTAACATATAAGATTCTCCTTTCACCGCTATGCGATTTTTCTTTACAATTTCATTATACCAAAAAATGTAAGCGTTTAGCATTAATTTAATAACAATTGATTAATGACAAATTGCAAAGCTTTCAATTTTTGCTTGTGGAAACACTTCTAAAAGCTTGTCTCGCGCATTATATAAGGTTCTTCCCGTGGTATAAATGTCATCTAATAATAAAAATCTGTCATTACTAATATTATCGTTGATTGGGGCATCTTTAGCAACAAAAAAGCCTTGTGGCGTTAGCAGCCGTTGACGCTTATTCTTTTCACCCTGTGCTCCTGTGCCTTCTTTCTTTTTTAGAAAATAGCTAAGCGGCAGCAAATCTGCAAAGATTGCACTAACTGTATCAAATTGTCTTCGTTTTTGATGCTCCGGTGATGTAGGTACTGGTACGTAATAATCAAAATGGTATTCTTGAATTTCTTTTCGAATCAACTCTTGCAAAATTTCTCGAAGACAGTAATCGCCGTAACTTTTATAATTCACCATTAAGTCATGAAAAGCATCACTGTAACGGTAAACAGCATGATTTTTAAGCAAATTATCGGGATAAATCTTTTGCCAATCTTTACAGTCCAAACATAGTCCGCTTTTTCCCACATTTTTATCACAATTTGGACAGCGTGTTTTGCCTAATCTTGGAAAACGTTTAAGACATTGCCGACAAAGACGAACCTGTCTCTTTTTTTGCGGTGATAAAAGATCCAGCAAGTTGAAATCAGCAGCGAAATACTGACCACAGAGCAGACATTCAATCATCGATTCATCTCCTTAATTTGCTTGACTGCTAAATCAATCTTGGCCGTATATTTGTGATAGCAATAAAGCACTAGCCCATCTTGATCGTTTTTATCTCTACCAACTCTGCCGGCAATTTGAACTAAACTCGCTGTAGTATAGATTGGATCATCAGCCGCAACAATAATAACCCACACATGTTTGAAAGTTACGCCTCGTTCTAAGATAGTCGTTGTGATCAATAAATCTAGTTGTCCTTCACGAAACTGCTGGACTTTCTTAATTCTTTTGCTATCTGCAGCATGGACGCCGGCAATGTGCACTTTTTTCAAAGCAGGGTCGGTCCTTAGTGCCTGCAAATAAATATTAACTTCATCTATTCGCGGAACAAATAAAAGCAAAGGATGGCCCGTCGCTAAAACTTTTTTTACTTCCCGCAATAGATTTGGATTAATTTTATTCTTTTTCAGAAATGGTCGTAAAAACAATTTTTCTTTAGGTACAGGCAACAATCCACCATGAAACCGGCGATTTAATTTGACGATTTCTAATTCGTCGCTTTTTGCCTCTAAGAGCAGGTCTTCCGTTGGCGTAGCTGTTAAATAAACACGAACTCCCGTCTTTTTTACTGCATTCTTAGCCGCAAAGTGCAACTGACTGTTTCCTACATAAGGAAATGAGTCAACTTCATCAATAACTAAAAGGTCAAATGCCTGATAAAACTTTAGCAATTGGTGCGTTGTGCAAATCGTCAATTGATCGTTTTCCGGATCATGATATTCACGGCCATGATATTTGCCAATTTTAATTTTGGCAAAGGCTGCTTCAAAACGAGGATAGAGCTCATTTACAACGTCAATTCGCGGCGTCGCTATACAAGCTCGTTTTCCCTCTTTCATGCAAGCAGCAATCAATTCAAACAGCATTTCTGTTTTACCGGCCCCTGTAACAGCGTGAACCAAAGTATTCTTCTTTTTGTTAAAATTTTCCAGCAAGGCCGTCGACACTTTTTGCTGCTGCGATGTTAATTCTCCTTGCCAAGTCATTCCGCCATTTTTTAATTTTGGAAAAAGCCGATTATCTGCTGGCAGGCGAATCAAACTGTCTCCTTCACAGATTCGTCCCAGACCAATACAGGCACGACAATATTTTTTACCTGATGGCAATTCTCCTGAAACACGGCTGCCACAACGATTGCAATAAAAGTTTTCAATTGCTGGAATTTTATTAGTATCTGCACTTATGCTAAAATCCTGTTGATTGCTCGTCCATTGTCGACCAGCTAATTGGGGTGAATTTTCCATTTTTTGTCCTCCTAAAATATATATACGTAAAAAGAGGCGATTTTTTGTCAAAAAATGAAAATTTCTTAACTATCAAAGAAAATGGCACTAATGAGATTATTATTAAAAAAAGCAGATTCATTGCCAGCATAGCACGCAGCAATACGGTTGAAGAAGCAATGGCATTTATTAAAAAAATAAGCAAAAAGTACCATGATGCAAATCACAATACTTATGCTTACACGATTGGTCTCAATGATGATCAAGTAAAGGCTAGCGACAACGGTGAGCCTTCAGGTACGGCTGGCATCCCTGAATTGAGAGCACTCCAACTGATGAAGCTTAAAAACGTGACTGTGGTCGTTACCAGATATTTTGGTGGCATTAAGCTGGGTGCCGGCGGATTAATCAGAGCCTATTCAAACAGCGTAACCCAAGTTGCCGAAAAGATTGGCGTCATTAAACGGGGTCTACAGCAAGAACTGATCTTTTCTGTTGCCTATAATCGCTTTGATGAAGTTAACCACTACCTTAAAGAAAAACAAATTTTCATTGCAGATACCAATTATGCAACTGATGTTCAAATTAAAGTTTTTCTGGATGAAGAAAACCAAAAGCAATTCGAAGACGATTTAACTAATTTGTTGGCTGGCAAAGTAAAGTTCACGTTAGGCGAAAAGCGCTACAATGAAATACCCGTGACGCAAAACAATTTTCATGAACAATAAAAATGAGCTTGAGAAAAATTATCTCAAACTCATTTTTGTTTTACTTATTTTTCTTATCGTCTTGAACTTTAAATTGCTTATCCGGACGTTTTAATTGATTTGGCTTTTCCTCACCCAAATGCCAAACCTCAACTTTTGGATCCCTCGTACTTCGAGAATTGATAACTTTCTGCATCAAATGCATGAGCGGTTTGTATTTTTCACCCAAAAGTCCAATTGATTCAACAAATAATTCAAGGGCAAACAACAATGCCAGAATTAATGGCCAAATTCCCCAAGCTGGTGAAAGCAGGAACAACAATGAAATAAAAGAAAAAATTAAAGATAAAGCATAAATTGTCAAAACTGTTTGTCGATGAGTCAATCCCATCTTCATTAATTGGTGGTGCAAGTGATGCTTATCGGCCTGCGAAACTGGGTGCTTGTTCAGCTTCCGCCGAATCATCGCATAAATGGTATCAGTAATTGGAATCCCTAAAATTATAATTGGGACCAGCAATGAAATGAAAGTAACGTTTTTCAGGCCTTTAAGCGAGAAAATCGAAATCATGAACCCAATATACAATGCTCCCGTATCACCCAAGAAAATTTTGGCTGGATGAAAATTGTACGGTAAAAAGCCCAATAAACAGGCCGCCAGCATAAAGCAAGCAATTGGAACATACAGTTCATGGGTATGTAAAAAGAAGTAGCCGACGATTCCCATCGTAGTTAGAGAAATCATCGATACGCCATCAGCTAAACCATCAAGCCCGTCAATCAGATTGACGGCATTAGTCAAAGCCAGAATCCAAAAAATGGTGATTGGCATGCTCCACCAGCCTAAAGTTATTTCATGGTGAACGAACGGCAGATTAATAACATTCATTCGGATGCCTGCCAAGAAATAAACCACCAGGGATGCGATAAAGATGCCAAACATCTTCTGTCGAGGCTTTAATTCAAGAATATCATCAATCATACCGGTCAAGACAATAACGCTTGAGGCAAGCAAAATTGAAAATAATTCATGGGTTGGAAATTGCTCACGCAAAAGAATAAAGCAACCGATATTAAAAGTCACGAAAATACTCAAGCCACCAATTGTCGGCATTGGCTTTTTGTTAACTCTTCTTGCATTAGGATTATCTACGGCTCCTAAAACAAAGGCCAATCTTCGAATAAACGGCGTGATGGCCGCCTGGATAATGACCAGAAAGAATAAATCAACAATAATTTTAAACATTTTTGACTGCTTTCTTTAAGAAGTTTTCCTCTCATTATACAAGGACTTTGAGATAACAATCAAGTTTAAGTAAAGCAAAAAGCGCTCAGCTCTTATGCCGAACGCTTATTTAGCAATTGCAAACACTCGTTTTTCACGAATAACCGTAATCTTAATATTACCTGGGTAATCAAGTTCTTTTTCAACTTGGTTCTTAATGTCCCGTGCCAATACAGTGATACGATCGTCTGAAATTTCATCAGGCTCAACCATAACCCGGACTTCACGTCCTGCTTGAATCGCATAAGCCTGCTTTACTCCTTGGTAGCTCTTGGCTATGTCTTCAAGTTCAGTCAGCCGTCTAATGTAGTTTTCAAGACTTTCGCTTCTTGCACCCGGACGAGCTGAAGAAATCGTATCTGCCGCTACTACAAGTTCAGCAATAAACGATAACTTCGGTACATCTCCGTGGTGAGCCGCAATCGCATTAACTACTATATCTGATTCATGATATTTACGAGTCAATTCAACCCCAATCTCAACGTGTGAGCCTTCAATATCATGATCAATTGCTTTACCAATATCGTGTAATAATCCCGCGCGAACTGCTAGTTTTTCATCTAGACCAAGTTCTGCAGCCATTGTACCTGCTAATTTTGCAACTTCAATTGAGTGTGCTAAAACATTTTGACCATAAGAAGTACGATATTTAAGTCGGCCTAAAGTCTTCACTAATTCAGGATTCATCCGGTGAATTCCCAAATCCATCAAAGCACTTTCACCTGCTTCATAAATATCGTCATTTACTTCTTTACGGGCCTTATCAACCATCTCTTCAATGCGAGCTGGATGAATTCGACCATCCTTAATCAAACGCTGCATTGCTCTTTTGGCAATTTCTCGTCTGATTGGATCAAAACCGCTCAAAGTAACGACCTTCGGCGTGTCATCAATAATTAAGTCGATTCCTGTCAAAGCTTCAAAGGAACGAATATTGCGTCCCTCACGGCCGATAATTCTGCCCTTCATTTCTTCATTTGGCAAATCAACTACAGAAACCGTGGTTTCTGCAACTGTATCAGCTGCCGAGCTTTGAATCGCATCAACCAATATTTGATGAGCAAAACGATCAGCTCTAGCTTGAACTTCTTCATTGCTATTTCTAATCATTTCAGCTCGTTCTTTAACCAATTCATCTGAGAGCTGACTCAAAACAAGCTTCTTAGCTTGTTCCTTATCCAGATCAGCCACCTCATAAAGTTTTTGTCGACGTTTTTCGACTAACTCATTGGCATCTTCTAGCTTTTTGTTTAAATTAGCTTCTTGCTGCTTTAATTGATCTTCTTTTTGTGAGAGGCCAGATTCTTTTTCCTCCAATAAAGATTTTTGATGATCAAGAGTATCTTCACGCTGTCCTAGACGATTCTGCAAACGTAAAATTTCATCACGTTTTTGATTCAAACTGTCTTCGGTTTTTTGTCGATATTCTTGAATTTCTTCTTGTGCTTCAAGAATTTTTTCTTTTTTGGTGTTTTCTGCACTTTGTTTAACTGCTTCCGCAGCCTGTTTTTGTGCATTTACTTCAGCTTCAGCAGCAGTAACCCGTGCCTTGGCATCAGCAAGAATGTGGTCAGCATCATTCTGTGCATTTTGGGCTTTCTTTTCCCAAGAATTTTTTCGAATTGCATAGCCTGCGCCTAATCCCACTAAAAGTGAAACAATAGCAACCACGGCGGGAATTAGAATTTCATTTACCATCATTACTATCGCCTTTTTTTAGAATTATTCACACAGTCTTATGATAAAGAACTGGAATGCACATGTCAATCAACAAGAAAAAACCTTGGAATTAAAATCCAAGGTCAAGGTTGATTTCTTCAACTTTATTTGCTTTTACTGGCTGCTTCTTTTTTCTCGGCAGTTTCTTTTGCTTCTTCGCTCTTTTCAGCGGCTTCACGTTTTTCTTTTATCTTTTCAGGATTTTCACGGTCGGCAATGGATTTTTCATCAATACCATAAGCTTGACGAACTTGAGTTTCAATCTCTTGATAAATATCTGGGTGATCTTCCAAGTATTTCTTAGCATTTTCACGTCCCTGTCCAATTCGATCAGACTTATATGAATACCATGATCCAGCTTTATCGATAATATTCTTATCAGCTGCCATATCCAAAAGTTCACCACTTTGTGAGATGCCTTTGCCATACATCATATCTACTTCGGCAACCTTAAATGGTGGGGCAACTTTGTTCTTAACAACCTTAATCTTAACGCGGTTACCTAAAACATCACCAGACTGCTTAATTTGTTCAGCTCTTCTTACTTCAAGTCTAATCGTTGAGTAGAACTTCAAAGCACGACCACCTGGCGTAGTTTCAGGGTTACCAAACATGACACCGACCTTTTCGCGAATCTGGTTAATGAAGATTGCAATGGTTTTTGTCCTAGAAATTGTTCCTGAAAGCTTTCTAAGAGCCTGGCTCATAAGACGAGCCTGCAAACCAACATGGGCATCACCCATTTCACCTTCAATTTCTGCTCGTGGAACCAAGGCAGCAACTGAATCGACAACTACAATGTCGATAGCACCACTGGAAATTAAAGTATCAGCGATCTGCAGACCTTCTTCACCAGTATTTGGTTGTGACAAAATCAAAGAATCAATATCAACGCCTAAAGCTTCCGCATAAGCTGGATCCATAGCGTTTTCGGAATCGATATAAGCAGCCGTACCACCGCGCTTTTGTACTTCAGCTACGGCATGCAAAGCAACCGTCGTCTTACCTGAAGATTCAGGACCATATACTTCAATAATTCTCCCACGTGGATAGCCACCAACACCAAGGGCTGCATCCAATGCAATTGAACCGGTTGGGACAGTTGAAATTTGCGTATCGGCTTTTTCACCCATCCGCATAACAGCGCCCTTACCAAAGTTCTTTTCAATCTTTTTGAGGGCCGCATCTAAGGCAGCCTTTTTTTCATCTTTGGCCAAACTATTTACCTCCTATGGAAATTACATATTAATTATACTTTGACTCTTTAGCAGATTGCAAGGAAAAAGCGAACGAGCGTTCAAGCATTTTATCCTCTATATTATAAATACGAAAAAAATTGCTATTTTACTGTAGAAAATAAAAAAGATTGGATAAATCCAATCTTTTTTATGATTTATTTGATTATCAAACTACATTGAGCCCTTGAATACGCCCCATGATGAATGAAAATAATCGTAACCGGAGTAAACGGCAAAGATTAAAGCGATGTAAAGCAAAACAGTTCCGATATAGAATGGATCACCTAAAAGCAAGAAAATAATTGAAAGCATTTGTGCTGTGGTCTTGATCTTGCCTGGCATTTTAGCAGCGATAACTTCACCATCATTTTCAACAACGATTAAACGTAAACCAGTTACTGCAAGTTCACGACAAACAATAATTGCAACTACCCATGCTGGAGCTAAATTAAGTGAAACCAAGAAAATGAAGGCAGTCATTGTCAACATCTTATCAGCAAGTGGGTCAGCAAACTTACCGAAGTTGGTAACCAAATTGCGTGAACGAGCAATATGACCATCAAGCCAGTCAGTAGCAGAAGCTACTGCAAATACTACAACAGCAATCACTTGAAGCCAAGAAATTACTGTTCCGTGTGCTACACCGACTGTAGCAGTATAGCCGCCTGTTGCTCCTCTAAAAATAATAAGCAACATAAATACTGGAATCATAAAGATTCTAAACATTGTTAATTTATTAGGTAAATTCATTTTTATCTCCTCTAAAATACCACTCTAATCAAACTAACGGTTACCAGCGTCATTGCCTTTATCGTTATTGTTTTGACTGCTTTGTTGGCCTTGACCGCTTTTACCTTGATTGTTTTGACTGCTTTGTTGGCCTTGACCGCTTTTACCTTGGTTGTTTTGGTCATTTTTAGTCTGGTTGCTCCGCGTAGTTGAAGATTGCGTTTGACTTGATTGAGTCTGACTCTGATGACTGCTGCTTTGTTGCTTGTTGTATGAGTTAGTAGTTGAACTGCTCTGTGTACTGCTTTGCGTGCTTGAGCTAGAAGAACTGATTTGTGAACTTGCTTTACCAATCAACAAGGTAATTGTTCTAGATTGACCAGTGGTAGTATATGGAACTTTTTTACCGGCAATCTTAATTGAAGTATCAGTATCATTACTCAAAGTAATAGCAACAGTTTTGGCACCGCTTGACAAGTTCAAGCTATCTTTGCTGTTTGCAGCAATGGCCTTACGTTGCACTGTAGCCCCATTAACAGTAACTGTAGCAGTTACGGCTTGAGAACCAGCTTTAATAGTCAACTTGCGGTTATTCTTAAGCCCGGTAACACGATATTTGTTGTTGCCCAAAGAAGTTACCTTAACATTGCTCTTCCTAACAGCCGAAGATGAGCTTGACTTAGAAGAAGTTTGTGAAGAAACAGCCACATTGTTATCATTATTACTGCTTTGTCCACTTGAAGAAAGACGCGCATATAAGAAGTAGACTACTAAGACGACGATGATTACGCCTAAGCAAATAGCAATCCGTGGCAAATAGTTCTTCCACATATTCTTCTTATTATCTGTGGTCTCACGAACTTCCTCACTCTTGTTGTCAATTGAATTTTCAACATATTCATCTGGATCTGACTTCGGTACATCTTGTTGATAATCACTCAACAATTCCTTACCATCTAATCCGACGATTTGAGCATATTGTCTAATAAATGCTCTGACATAAAAATCACCAGGAAGCTTATCAAAATCGTTCTGTTCGATTGCCTCCAAATATCTGCTTTGAATCTTTGTTGCCTTTTCAATATCCGCAATCGAAAGACCTTTAGCTTCTCTAGCACTGCGTAATTTATCTCCGATATCAGCCATATTTACCTCTTCAAATTTTAGATTAACAAATTGAGTATATCATAAATTTTTATGACAAACTTGGATGTTATAAAAGCCAGCCTCCGCTAATATAAATTGTTTGCCCAGTACAATAAGAACTATTTTTATCTAGCAAGCATTTTACCCAATAAGAAATATCCTTTCCTTGAGCCAAACGTCCTGCCGGAATCTCACTTTCAACTTCTTGCATTGTTTCTTTGGAAAACATTGCATTCATCGGTGTGTTTACGGCTCCTGGTGCAACCACATTAACCGTCAGGTTTGTCGAAGCCACTTCACGCGCATAGGCTTGACTAAAACGGCTAAGTCCCGCTTTGGTCGCACTATAGACAGATTCCAGCGCACTTCCCTGACCACCGTAAACTGATCCTAAGTAGACGATGCGACTATATTCTTGTTTAATTAAAATTGGTTCAAGCAATTTAGTTAATTCAATGGGAACCGTCAGATTGACTTGAATAACTTTTTCAATATCAGCAATTTTTTGTTTGGTCAAAAAATCATATTTAGTGATTCCCTGTGCAAAAACCGCTGCATTAACCGGTAAGAGTGAATTAACAAACTTGGAAAGCTGCTCTTTTTCAGATAAAAAATCAAATTTTATCGGCATAAAATCCTGCTGTGGATAAATTGTCATCAGCTTTTGCGCCTGCTCACTAGCTCCATCCACATTGTTATTGCAATGCAAATAAAGTGACCAGCCATCGGCTGCCAAAGTCTGACAGATTGCTTGTCCAATTCCGCCAGTTGCGCCAAAAACAATTACACGTTTCACTGCTCTGCCTCTCCCTTCTCAAGTCTAACAGCACAAAATTGATAGTCTTTCATCAAACTTGCACAATAGCTTGCAAAATCATCAAAACTAAGCAGCTGCAGCTTCTGGATATTTTCAAACGAGTTCACGCCATCAAGGCTTTCCTCAGCACACTCCACAGCTAAGTAGTATAAATCATCTGAACTGCGAATTGTCTGTGCAAGCCATTCTTTTTTCTTCAAATCATAGAACTTATGCAGATAAACTCTATCCAAAGCCTGCAATGGTTTGTTTAACTCATCCTTAATTTCTTGAATGACCATCTTGCTTTGCCCACTAATTCCAAAAATAGTCGCAAAATTGCCCTCTCGTGTGTAATTAACCGAAATTTGGAGCGAATTGCTTAACAAATTGCGTTTTCTCATTCTTTCAAACCACGGACTTGTTACACTTAATTTTGATTCTAACATCATTTCAAGCATAATTTGAGACAAATCACGACTTGATAATACTTTCTTAAAATTTGGCAAGCGTAAGCCGATTCCAAAAAGGTTGGATTCACTTTTATTGACTAGGACCTTGCTTTGCAATTGCCCTTTAGCACAAGCAATCTTGCACTTATTAGCTGCTTGTTTCTTAAAATATTGTTCGGATAATTTACCCACTAAGCGCAAGAGCGTTTTTACCTGATAATCTGAAAAATCTCCGCAGGCAATAAAATGCATTTTTGATGCAACATAATTTTGCTGATAGCATTCCAATAGATCCTGAGCGGTGATTGCTGCAATTGTTTCTTTGGTACCAGCAACATCAATTCCTAGATTTGAATCGCCGAACATTTGCTTCATCAAAGTATTATTGACGGCCCAATTAGGCTCATCTTGATACATAGCTAATTCCTGCTGAATAATTGGCTCTTCTTGGGCAACATTTTTTTCGGTAAAATACGGCTCGCCAACCAGCCTGAATAAAAGCTTGATCAAAGTTTGGTTATTACTGATGCCACTGCAGTAAAACATCGTCTCATTAAAAGAAGTAAAAGCATTAACATCAGCACCAATTTTTTCAAATTCATGCGATAGATCTCCGCTCTCTTTAGCGAATAATTTATGCTCTAAAAAGTGCGCCGTTCCTGCATGTCTTTGGGGATCACTGCTGCCAAAATCAACGATTATCCCAAAAAAACGTTGATTAAAATTCGGTCTCAATACAAATTCCGCCTCAAAGCCGGAATCATACTTTCGTTTAATGATTTGTGGTGCTCTCATTTTAAAATATAGCTTTCATTTAAAAATAGATTTTGAACAAATTTTTGCAATTGATGAGCTGTAACTTTTTTAAGCGCAGCCAGACGATCAAAATTCTCGTATTCAGGGAAAAGATTTTCTCTGAGCATTTGAGCCAGTTGCCAATTAGGTTGATCCTGGCCAATTTTTTGAACGGTTACTAACGCTCTTTTTGCCTTTTTCAGCAAGTCATCATCAATCTTGCCCTCACCAATTTGGGCCATCTCATTTCGAATGATCTTTTCTGCCTGACCGCTTTTATCAGGGGCGATGCCAGCATTAATTAAAAACAATGAATTATTAGCAAAATTATTTGCTTCAACGTCATATGCTGCACCTAATTCTTCACGAATTCCCGTAAATAGTTTTGAAGAAGGGTCACCAGCAAGATATTGTGCTAACACCATTCCAATAACTTGCTCATAATAATCAATCTTTTGCCGGTAACCATATCCCAGCATTAATTGGGCTTGCAAATTGCCTTTTTCTTCTGTTTTATTAACTAAACGCTTAGGCGTAATAATCGTTGCATCTTCTGTCATGAATTTCTTTAAAAGACCAGCTTGTTTAAACTCTTCTCTAATCAATCTATTCATTGATTTAGGGTCTCGAGCCAAGCCAATAATCGTCGTTGGCACGCTGCGCAAACTATCACTGAAACGCTGAATTTGTCCAGAAGTGGCAGCCGTAATTTCTTCAATCGGCCCCATAAAGTTTTCTGCATAATCAGGCTCATCTTGATACCAGATATTGAAAAAACGATCCAGAGCATAATTGGATGGCTCTGCGACAATTTCTTTATAATCAGCCAACAATTGTTTTTGACTAACTGAAACCAGGGCTGGATCAAAACTTGGATGCTGAACAATTAAAGCCAGATCTTCAACAATTTTGGCATAACTATAATCTGGATCCAGCAGCTCAAGCGGCTCGACGAAATTAGCAACATATGAAAGAAGCAGCTCTTTACCAAACAACTGCGGCATAATTTCTAATTGCAGATCATACAACTGAGATAATTCCTCTTGTTGAGCTCTAATTGAAGGAAAATAAAGACTTGCGTTCGTCTGCATTCTTGAAAGCAAGCTAGCATACGCTAAATTATGCTTAGTCAGCGGCAAGCGTAAAAAACAGCCTAGAGAGGCTGTTGTAAATTTTTCGTTTGATTTAATTGAAGTATTAACCGTTAGCATTTTGACTATCATCTTTCTTTGGTGGAATTAATACTTGACGAGGTTTGGATCCTTCTGATGGACCAACAATTCCTTTTGCTTCCATCTCATCAATAATTCTTGCGGCACGATTGTAGCCAATTCTAAAACGTCTTTGCAACATGGAAACACTGGCAGTTTGTTGTTTTCTTACCAAGTCAACTGCTGGAGCATAAAACTCATCATCAGGATCATCATTCGCGTTTTCAGCTGAACTGCTTGCACCCTTTTGTGGGATCATCGTTTGATCATATTCAGCCTTCTGCTGCTTTTTGACCCAGTCGATAATTCTTTCAACTTCATCACTCGCAATGTAAGCTCCTTGAATTCTTTCGGGTTTAGAAGCTCCGATAGGCATATAAAGCATATCACCGCGACCCAGCAACTTTTCAGCACCAGTCTGATCCAAAATAGTTCTGGAATCAACACCACTTGAAACAGCGAAGGAAATTCGCGATGGAACATTGGCTTTGATTAAACCAGTAATAACATCAACACTCGGACGCTGAGTTGCCAAAATCATATGAATTCCGGCAGCACGTGCCATTTGACCCAAACGAACAATTGCTTCTTCCACATCATGGCCACCGACCATCATCAAGTCACTCAATTCATCAACTACGACTAAAATATATGGTAAAGACTGCATAACTGGCTTAGTCTTATCTTGATTGTTTTCCACAACTTTTTGATTGTATTCCTTCATATTGCGGCAGCCACTAGAAGCAAATAGCTTATAGCGGCGCTCCATCTCTTTAACAACTTTGTGAAGCGCGTTGGAGGCCAATTTTGCATCGGTTACCACTGGAATCAGCAGATGCGGTACATCATTATAAACTGACAGTTCTACCATTTTAGGATCAATCAGCACCAGCTTAACTTCTTCTGGACGTGCCTTCATTAAGATGCTGCTCAAAATCGTGTTAATCGCAACTGATTTACCAGAACCAGTTGAGCCGGCAATCAGGAGGTGCGGCATTTTACTCAAATTAGCAGAGATAATTTTACCAGCGACATCTTTGCCTAATGGTACCTCCATTGGATCCTTTTTTGCTTTAGGATCTTGGTGCTCCATCACATCCTTAAAGGATACAGTTGAGGTCGTCCGATTTGGAACTTCAATTCCAATAAACGGCTTGCCCGGAATTGGTGCTTCAATTCTGATATCCTTAGCAGCAAGTGCCAAAGCAAGATCATCAGCCAAATTGACAATCCGACTAACCTTCACGCCGACTGCGGGTTGCACTTCATAGCGCGTAATCGTTGGTCCTAAAATTGCTTTTTTAATGATTACTTTAACGCCAAAACTCTTAAACGTGGACTGCAAAATTTGCGTGTTCTTTTGAATCAACTGCTTATCAGTGCTCTGATCGGCATTTTTTATTGGATCAAGCAGAGACAATGGTGGCTTCTTGTAGCTTGAATTAATTTTAGTATCTGTCTTTAACTCGCCGTGATCCACGCTGCCTAATTCTTGCATCATCTTTTGATCGTCATCGGCAAAAGAATGAGATTTAGGCAAATTATCTTCACTATGATTTACGCTAGTATTAGCAATATTTTGTGGATAATCATCAGAATAGAAACTTGGCTTGTGCTCATCAGTCTCATCTTCTGCTGGCGTATCTGGCGTAATGACTTCCGGCATTGGTGTTTCAACTTCTTCTGGTTGGCTGCTTGTGCTGCTTGCTGGTTCTGAGTCTTGCTTTTGTTCTTGCTCATCAAAATCTTCAACATCAGGAAAAACAGAGCTTTCCTTTTGTAATGGATCAGTTAATTTATCGCGATTGGATTTCTTTTGCTGGCGACGTTCTTCTTGTTTTTCGCGAATTTCCGCATATTTGTCTTTTAGTTTGTCGCTGGCTTCTTTATTTTTCTTAATAAAGCCTTGGCTGACAGCTTGAAATTTTTCAACAATTGTCCGGTACTTAACGTCAAAGAACATCAAAACGCCAATCGGGATCAATAAAACAGCAATAACTCTTAAACCAATCTGACCTAAAAGCGGATAAAACAACTGAAAACCTAAAGTACCGAATAAACCGCCACCAACGTCTTCAGTTACAGCAGCTCGACCGAATTCAGCACCCATTTCATGCCAAAAAGAATTCATGAAACCACTGTTAACCAGTCCACGTCCAAAAAACAATCCACTCTGAATAAGCAAGATGCCAAAAATGGATAAACACAGACCAATACTGCGTTTAACCTTTAAATGAGCTGGCTGACCATAAATTACCATAATTAAGCCGAATAAAGCTAATAAACCACTAGCCAACAAATATGAATCACCGAAGAAAAGTCGAACTAAGTTAGCAGTTTGATTGCCAAGCCATCCTACTTTTGCAAATGACAAAATTGCAATCAAAATCTGTAAAATTCCAGCTGTTACACAGTATAAAGATGCCTTTTGTTTATTCTTATTTACTTTTTTACTTGTTTTTCTTTTCTTGCGTTTAGGCATGTTTTCACCTAATTAACTAGAAATTGGCTTGGAAGTTCAAGTTAACCGGCTTATCAAGGGTTACTTGAGTAACTTCATAAGTTAAAGTTTCAATATATTCGACCAAAGGTCTGCTTAAAAGGCGGTAGTCATCTTTTGACAAGTCCTGACCATCACCGTAGTAATCCTTCAATTTTATAATTTGACTAATGCGGCCGCTAACAGAAAAATCACCAGGTTCTGGAGCAACATCAAAAACAACAGCTACTTCAAAATAGCTTCCGCCTTGTCCTTCATCTGTCGTTCCGTCTTCATTTTGACGAGCAGCTTTTCTAAAAGCAACATTGACCTCATTTTTTACTCTTGGTTCTTCATTTAAATCATAGTGAAATGAGTGTACTAAAATTGGTGTTTCTTTTTCAAATTCCATAATTATTTTTTATCTCCTAAATTACGTTCATAGCGTTCTGGACGATTATAATCATCCTTCAATTTATCATTTTCATAATGGTGACTTGTTTCCATATTAGGAAATCCTTGTTGACGCAATGCTTCTAGCAAAACCATAGCTACTGAGTTAGCCAAATTGTAGCAACGAATGTTGTTAGACATCGGAATCCGCAAATTACGATCATAATATTCGCGCATAAAGGTTTCTGGCAAACCAGTTGTTTCTTTTCCAAATACAAAATAATAATTCTTGTTTGGATCTGTGTAATCCACCTGGGCATAATTTTTGGATGAAAATTTGGAAATTAGATACATTTCATCATTTGGTCCCAACGTCTTCAAAAAGGCCTCAAGATCATCATGCATATGAATTTCAACTTTATCCCAGTAATCCAAGCCTGCTCGTTTCATTTTTTTATTATCGATTTGAAAACCAAGTGGTTCAATTAAGTCCAAAACCGTATTGGTACCGGCACAAGTACGGGCAATGTTACCGGTATTGGCAGGCATTAATGGTTCATACAATACAACGTGATTTGTCATTTTTACCTCCAAATCAGCAAAAAACGTGGCTATAACACCACGTTTTGCTTAGTTATCATTTGAGTTTGTTTTTACTTGCTTATTTTTATCCGAAGATGCATCTCCCGTGGCTGAATCTGCGTCATCATCAAAAACATCGGATACTTTTCGATAATAATTGTAAACACGAGACACAATAATCTTCAAGACGGCGTAAATCGGAATTCCGAAAACAACGCCCCATAAGCCCCACACTGCACTGGCTCCAATTAACAGCAAAATAGTCGTAATTGGGTACATTTCAAGCTTATTCCCCATTACCAATGGACTGATTACACGCCCTTCAATCGTCTGCTCGATTGCAAAAACAATTAAGACTTTAATCAGCATCGGCAATGAGGTCATAATTCCAATTACTAAAGCTGGAATAAATGCAATGAACGTTCCGAAATATGGAATCAAATTCAAGAATCCAGCAAGAATTGCTAGAGCATAACCATAAGGCAAACCAACAATAGTATAGCCAATAGCGAACATCACGCCAACCCAGAAGGCAACGGTAATTTGTCCTCTGATGTAAGAAGAAATCGCATTGTTGATATCCCAAAGCAATTTGCCAAAACTCTTTTGCCAACGCTGTGGAGCGAACTTAGTAATGTAAGGACGCAAATTGTGTCCATCTTTTAACATGAAGAAAAGCAAGAAAGGTGCTGTCATTAACGTCATTATGGTCATAGTAATGATACTTACAGCTGAAGAAATATTGGTCAAAGCTGCATTGACAGTTGTCTGTCCTGACTTGAACAGGGTCTTTTGCGTATTATCAATTATTTTGTCAATATTGCTGCGAACGCTGTTAAGTCTTGGATCACGCAAAGCATTTTGCGTAGCATTAACAGCATCGTCCCAAATTTTTGGCCAATTCTTGACCAATGAATTGATTTGTCCTTGTACAATTGGAATAATCGTATTAATTATCCAGATTAAAGCTACAACTACAATTAAGAATAAAACAATAATCGTTAATACCCGTGGAACGCGCCACTTTTTTTCAAGCCAATCAACTACCGGATTCATAACATAAAACTGAATTGTGGCTAATAAAACCGGCGGTAAGATTGCACTGAAAAACATCCATGCTGGATTCAGGACAAATGAAATCTTATTGAAAACCCAAATAATCATGAAAAACAGTAAGAGATTAAATAATATTACACTAAAACGATTATCTAAAAACCATTTTTCAAAGAAATTGGCTTTTTTACGACTCTTTTTTTGCTCCATCAATAATTCCCGTTAAATGTGTTCATAAACAATGTCATCATCTAGCTTGAATTGTGGCAAAGCTTGACTTTCATCAGGGTCAAAATAAATAGCGTTAGCTAATGGTGCCTTAGGTACTTTACGGTTAAAGAATAAAGTAGCGTGACCTAAAGCCTTCATATTGCTTTCAACCATTGGGCCAACATAATCAGCAATATAGGTCGTGCCATCAACTGTGAGTGTATCGCCTTTCTTGAAAACAAAGCCACTTACTGGTGTTTCAGAATCAAATTTTTGAATAACTGAAACATCTTCCAAATCTTGGTTAGTGCCCTCGCCAAAAAGAATAACCATTTGGTCGCGAGCATCAACCGCCTTTTTACCTATTTTTTCAATCGTTGCTGTCCATTTCATAATTATTAACTCCTTGTATTTAATTTTAGCATAAGAAAACCGCTTAAGTCGTTAAGCGGTTCACATTTTAATTATTTTTTCGATGAAACATCAACCATTTTCTAGCCTCATCAATTAAGACTAGTGGTATTGGCAATGAGAACAAGAAAATCCAGTCGCTAGCATTTAAAATTGTCGTGTGGAACAATTGCTGAATTCCTGGTGTCACAGTTAAGAATAAGAATAGCAAAATTTCAAAAATAATTCCGAACCAAATATTCTTATTGCTAAACAGGCCTTTCTTGAAGATCGAAATCTTATTTGTCCGGCAATTCAGAACGTTGGCAATCTGAGTAAAGACAATTGCTCCCAAAAACATCGTCGTTGCTCTCATATAAACGGGACCACTCGCAGCCAATGCTTGAATTGGCCAACCATTTTGGTAGTTGACGAAGAAATAAGCTCCGGTTGAAATGATGCTTGATAGCAAGCCATACCAAACAAAGGCACGTAAAATAACCTGCTTGTTCAATAAGTGATCGCTGCGCTTTCTTGGTGGTTGATTCATAACATCTGGATCAGCTGCTTCAACACCTAAACCCAAAGCTGGCAGAATATCAGTCCCCAAGTCAATGGTCAACATCTGCATGGCCGTCATTGGCAATGGGATAAGGCCACCTGAAAACAGGAAGAGAATAGATGGGAAAGCTTCTGCTACATTGGCAATCAAAACATAAGTCAAAAACTTGCGGATATTGCTGTACACTGCACGACCTTCCTCAATCGCAGCCACAATTGAAGCAAAGTTATCGTCAGTCAAAATCATATTGGCAGCATCTTTAGCAACATCTGTTCCGCTTAAGCCCATCGCAATACCAATATCAGCTTGCTTTAAGGCAGGGGCATCATTGACGCCGTCACCAGTTGAGGCAACAATTTCGCCATTTGCCTGACAGTTTTTAACGATACGATATTTTTGTTCAGGAGCAACCCGGGCAAAAATAACTTCCTCTTTCAGTGCCTTACGGAGCTCTTCATCACTCATCTGATCAAGTTCATTGCCGGAAATCACCCTGGCTTTATCTGAAGTTAAGCCAATTTGAACAGCGACAGACTTAGCGGTTAATTTTGAGTCACCGGTAACCATGATAATTCTGATTTTTGCTTTGTGACATTTTTTGACGGCGTTATAAACTTCAGGCCTTGGTGGATCGCTCATCGTAACCAATCCAATGAAAATCAAATGATTTTCAGCATCATCAACAGTCAAATTATTTATTTTTTCATTCTTAGGAATAATTCGATAAGCAAGTGCCATGCTTCTTAAGCCGCGAGCAGCATAATCAGCATTCACCTTTTTAACGCGAAGACGATCATCATCAGTCATCGCTCTGACTTGTCCATTAACCTGAATTTGATCACATCGACCAATCGTATCGCTAAATGATCCTTTGGTAAGAACAATCGCCTGTGTATCGTTCCAGCGATTGATCGTGGACATCCGTTTACGATCCGAATCAAAAGGCAATTCCTTTAAGCGAGGATATTTTACTAAAACCCGTTGCTTATCAAAACCGGCTTTTTCAGCCATGATGATTAATGAAGCTTCTGTCGGCGTTCCTAAAATCTTAGGCTTGCCGCCCTTTTTCTTGCTTGGCACAACGCTAGTATCATTATCCAAAGCAGCAATTTGCACCAACTTGTGCAAATCTGGGTTTTCTTCGTACCAAAGCTGCTTATTATTTAATTCAATTTGACCATTGTTAACATAGCCATTACCAGTGACATGATATTCATTGGCTGGTGTCCAAATATAATGGATCGTCATCTGGTTTTGTGTTAATGTTCCTGTTTTATCAGAACAAATAACCGTAGTTTCACCTAGAGTTTCAACAGAGTTAAGCTCTTTAACCAAACCATGCTTTTTAGCAATTCGCTGTACACCTTGAGCCAAACTCAAAGTCACCGTTGGCAAAAGTCCTTCAGGAATAAAGGCGACAATCATCCCTAAACCAAAAATGAAGGCTTTGGCAAAAGGATATTTTACAACGAAAATAGCTAAGAACAAGAAAGTAACCCCACTTGTAACCGCGATGATTGAAATTTGCTTAGTCAAGCGACTAAGTTCATTGGTCAATGGACTTTCAGTCTTTTCTTCTTTTTGGGTCAACTGGGCAATTCGGCCAAATTCTGTTTGCATCCCTGTGGCAAACGCAATTGCACGTCCATTTCCTGCGCCGATGGTAGTACCAGAATAAATCAAATTGCTTTCCGCATAGCTGCCTTCACCAGGTTTATATTTTGTAGTCTTTGATTCAGGTACGGATTCGCCGTTTAGCGCACTTTGATCTACCTGCATTGAAGTAGCTGTAATAATTCTGGCATCAGCTGGAACTCTATTGCCTGCCTGTAAAACAAACACATCGCCTGGAACCAGCTGTTTGCTATCAATTTGCTTTTTCTTGCCATCTCTAATTACTTGGACATAGGTAGGCAGCATGCTGTTCAAAGCATCTGTTGCTCTCTTAGCTGCCCGCTCTTGCCAAAAGCTGAATAAACCGTTAATGATGTTAACGAGCCAAATCGCAATTCCTAGTTCTAGCGTTCCTGAAAAAATCGCAATGACGCCTGAAATCCAAAGCAAAATCGCCATCATGCTGGTAAAGTTTTTAAAAAAGTTCTTCCACATTGATTCGGCTTCTGCTTTTTTAATTTCATTTGGGCCATACTTTTGCAATCTTTTTTCAGCTTCTGCCTCACTTAAGCCATTTGCTGAAGATTTAAGATTGGTAAAAACTTCTGAAATATCATTCTGAGCATACAGGGCTCGAATTTTTTTTTCATCCATCTTAATTTTCTCCTTCTTTTTCCTATCGTCATTTGGTAGTTAATATAGCACACTTTAAATTCTTTTACAATCAGTTAATATTTTAATCCTATTTAAAAACTTAGGTATAAAATAATACTTGAGACTAATTTTATACGGAGATATTCTATGAAAGTTCTGATTGGCGGTTATACAAAAAACAGTTCTAAAGGTATTTACGAATTGCCTTTTACCGGCACTGATCAAACGGCTCGTCTTGGCGAAGCTGAAAACATTATCCAAGTCAGTGGCCCTACTTATTTCCAAAAAGACGGTGCTTTAATTTTTACCATCAATAAACCAAATAATGATGAAGGTGGTATTAGCGTCTTTAAACTTGAAGATGGACAATACCATGAAGTCGACACTTATTTAACCCCTGGCTCTTCTCCAGCATACGTGGGAATTAATCGCGATAAGCATCTGCTTTACACAGCTAACTACCATACCGGCATTATTTCCGTCTTTAAGTATGATGAAAACGGTGAATTGACTTTACTTGATAAAGACAAACATGAAGCTCGGACTTTAGGACCTCGTCCTGAACAAGACAGCGCTCACCCCCACTTCTTTGATGAAACACCTGCAGGTAATTTAGTTTGCTGCGACTTAGGAAACGATACTGTTGAGTTTTATCATCTGAATAAGCAAAACAAATTGGAACACTTGGCAACCTTTAAGAGTGAAGCAGGTTTTGGCGATCGTCACATTGTCTTTAATAAAAAAGGCGATTGCTTCTACGTAGCCGGTGAATTATCAAGCAAAATTACGGCGGTCAAATTTAATGAAGATGACTGGAAGTTTGAAGAAATTGCTACTTATTCAACTATTCCAGCCGACTGGACCGAACATAACGGAGCTGCAGCAATCAGAATTTCCAAAGACGGCAAATTCATTTACGTCTCCAACCGTGGAAATGACTCAATCGCTGTTTTCGCCGTTAACGATGATGACACCTTAAAACTGGTCCAACGTATTTCAGTTGAAGGTTCCTTCCCACGCGATTTCAACTGGGACGAAAGTGAAAAATATGTTGTTGTTACCAATCAAAATACTGACAATGCCACCCTTTATTTGCGCAATGCTGAAACAGGTGCATTGACCACTATTCAAAAAGACATCAAAGTTCCTGAAGGAACCAGAGTCGAATTTGAAGAGTAACAATATAAATAGTGTGAAAAAATGAAGCTATGACAGTTGGTCATAGCTTTTTTCTTAAGGTAAAATAGAATACAGGAAACAAAAAGGAGGTCAAAATGAAAAGAAAAACCTTTCGAATAATGCTATTTATTCTGGGCGGCTTACTTGGCCTCCTTGTTCTATATTACTTATACTTGAGTTATTTGCCAGAAATCAAATTACTCCTTCATTTTGACAGCCACAATGAAGAATTGTTACTTAAGATTGTTCGCAGTCATGGCTGGGAAGATTTGATTTTCTTATTCATCCTCAATGCTTTGTGTGTAGCAATTCCTGGTCTATCAAATGGTATCTTCTGTGTCTTGAACGGTATTTTATATGGACCGGCGACAGGTTTTATCATCAATTGGATCAGTGACATCTTGGGACAAATTATCTTGCTGTTTCTTTTGCAGCGTTTGTATAATCCAAAAAAGCTTGAAAACAGCAAGTTATACAAATTGATGATGAACCAGACTTATCCCCAAATAAGTTTAACCATTGGTTATATGATCCCATTTATCCCCCGTGCAACGATTGCTTATGCTAATGCACTGATTAATAAAGATTTTAAAAAGCGAATTATTCCTATTTCTCTCGGTTCAATTCCAATGGCCTATATATACGCTTATGGTGGCGACTCCATCCTGCACTTAGATGAGCAAAGAATTATCAAGGCAGTCGTTGGCTTTATCATCATCGCTGCTATTGCACTTTTACTTCTATTAGTAATGCGCCAAATTAAAAAGTACGCAAAAAAAGCTTAGTCTTGTGACTAAGCTTTTTCTTTGATTTTGCTTGTCTATTTCTTTAACTGATAGCTTTCGCTTTCAGGATCAAAGAAGTAGACTTCTTTTTTATCCTCATATTCCAAATTAATTTGTGCATAAGGCTTGTCATAACCGAAATGACTTAATTTAATTTCGGAATGATCCGCACCCATTCTTACTTCGTACAAATTGTATTGACCATTTTCATATTCAAAGTCTGTCCCATTATCTTGATAATGAACATAATCTCCACGGTCGCCAAATAATCTGAAAGTCATTAAAGCATTGCTTTCAACTGCAACATGATCCCGGCTTTGATCCCATGGCAAAATCGTATTCTTCTTAATGAATAATGGCAATTTATCAAGAGGAGCATCTGCCAATATGGTAGTCTTGCCGCAATATTCTGCGCCAGTCCAGAAGTCGAGCCATTCACCTTCTGGCAAGTAAACTTGACGGCTGGTTTGACCTTCCATAACAATTGGTGCTACCAATAAATCAGTTCCGACCATGTATTCATCGTTCATCTTTTGCACCTTGCGATCGGCAGGATAGTTCAAAACAAGTGGCCGCATTACTGGCAAGCCTGTTTTGCTTTCATAATAGAAACGATCATAAAGGTAAGAAATCAAATGATACCGCAATTTCAAATACTTGCGATAAATTGAAAGAGTTGGTTCGCCAAATGCCCAAGGTTCCTGTGCTCGTGTTCCAGCTGCTGCATGGTTTCTAAACAGTGGGCTAAAGACAGCTGCTTCAATCCAACGAGTCAAAAGCTCAGCAGTACAATCAGCACCGAATCCGCCGATATCGGTACCAGCAAAACTGAAGCCGCTCATACCTAAATTGCAGAGTTGTGAAATCATCATTTGCAAGTGAGGCCATAAGCTTTGATTATCACCGGTCCAAATAGTGGAATACTTTTGTGTTCCGGCATAACAAGCACGAGTAATTACGTATGGGCGTTTGCCCGTATCCTTCTTTAAGCCTTCATAAGTTGCTTTTGCCATGCAATGACCATAAACATTGTGAATCTTTGCATGGGTTGATTCCTTTTTGCCATCTGAAAAGACAACATCATTTGGAAGCGGACCGTTAAATGATGCAGGTTCATTCATGTCATCCCAGACGCCGCAAGCGCCGAGATCAACCAGGTATTTAATATTCTTACCCCACCAGTCGCGTACTTCTTTGCGTGCAAAATCTGGAAAGACTGCATCCCCTGGCCAAACCTTGTTGACATAGATCGTACCATCTGGACTCTTGGCAAAATAACCGTTTTTGACGCCTTCTTGATATACCCAGTAATTTTCGTCTACCTTAACACCGGGATCAATAATCGTCATTACTCTAAAGCCTTTTTTACGCAGATCTGCAATAAACTTTTTAGGATCATCATAGCTGTCTTTACGCCAAGTGAAGACTCTAAAGCCATCCATATAATCAATGTCAAAGTGGATGACATCACAAGGCAAGTCATTAGCCCGCAATTTTTCGGCAATTTTTGCAACATCTTTTTGACTGACTGAATAGCCCCAACGTGATTGTTGATAACCCAGCATCCACTTTTGTGGCAATGGAACGCGACCAGTTAAATAAGTGTAGTTGGTGATGACCTCTTTTAAAGTTTTGCATCCGATAATGTAGTAGTCCAAATTACCGTTAGATGCTGAATAATAGTAATAGTCTTGACTTTCTTTGCCTAAATCAAAGTGACTCTTATAAGTATTGTCAAAGAAAAGGCCGTATGGATGTCCTTGCTTAACCCCAATTAAAAATGGAATTGACTTATACAAAGCCTTCATGCTCTCAACATGCGGTTCAGGAACATCACTGGTCCAGTTGTCATATTCATAACCGCGTTTATCAAGATAACCGGTTTTATCGCCTAAACCATAAAATTGTTCGTCACTGGCTAATTTCTTAATAACTAAAACTCCATTAGCAGCTTCATTGATTAAAACATCATGTCCTTCTGAAGCAGCTAGCTTTTCCTGTTCAGGGTTAACGCTGCGATCAAGTGGTGTTCGTTTCCCAGCATAATCCAGTACAAGCGGATGCTGATGATTGTCATAAACGTTTAACCGTAAATCAGAATTAACAGTCAATCTTAATGAAGCAGTTTTTAATTCAATCTGATCATTATTTTGAGTGACATTAACACTGGTTTGAATTTGTTTATTACCTTCAATTGCAAATGAGTCACCGCTTTCGCCGTGATCTTCAAAAACTCGAACGATTTCCGGCGTTAAAACGGTCAACACGATTTTGCGCTGATCATTGCTAAAAGTAAAAGTTTGCTCATCTTGTTTAAAATCCATTTTATTTATCCTTGAAATCATTTTACTACAATCACTATGGTAAAACATGTCAGTACAAATTTCTAGACGAACAAAAAAACAATTTGAAAAAATCCAAATTGTTTTTCAATAATTGCCTATTCTTTAAATCAGGTTGGCTTCTTTCAGCAACTGAGCAACCCATGTCTTTTTAATCTTCTTCATCCCTGTCTTTAAAGCAAGCTTTTCTGGCAATGGCATTTCTTGATCAAGCAGTTTCTTCTTATCTGACATGTAGTACATTGCTCTAAGAAGCTGACGCAAATCATAAATTGAATCATAAACTTCAGGCACGCCACGATCAACATTCAGCATTGTGTAAACTGCCTCCATCGCAGTTCTGACTGAATATTCAGTTGTGAAGACCGTATCTCTTGTTGGACTTTCAGCAAAGTTGCCGATAAAGGCTAAGTTGACAGAACCTTCAGGAACAACTGCTGGACGGTCACCGTCATGACGAGGCATGAAGTAACTAGTAATATATGGCATGTAAACAGGAACAGTGTTCATGTTTTCTTCACTGGCATCCTGTTCAATTTCGTTTTCAGGTACGCCTAAGTGGTAAAGCAACTCTTCACAAATTTCCTTACCAGTACATTCAGTGACTCTCTTCTTAATGTAATTGCCTTCAGTATCAGAGTACAAAGCATAGATCCAAATTACAATTTCATTTGGTTTTTGGCTCTTAAAGTGTGGTTGACGGTGAATAGTAAAGCTTAAGCCCCAGTTTGAATCAGTAACGGTAATAATACCACCGGTGTTAACACGACCGTCGTAAAGGCTACGCTTGGTTAGTCTTTCAAAATATGGGGCAAGCTTCTTAGTCTTCATTGTTGTAGTTGCAGAAACAAACCAGCTGCGTTCTGGAATGTTTTCACAGAAGACATCAGGATGGCCAAAAGCAGGATCCTGTGCTGCCAAGTTTTCCCATAATTTCCATGAACTGCCTTTTGCGTGACTAATTGGAGCTGGCGTGTTTTGATCACCATAAGTTGATGATTCGGTAATTGAACCATTAGTTACGAAGACAAGATCATCTTGGGTTAAATCAATATCGCTTTGTTTATCATCTTTGGTCATTACGATCTTCTTGGCAATCTTTTTATCACCTTCATGATCAACTAAAATATTTTGAACATGCACATCGTATTGAATATCAACTTTATGTTCTTTAAGGTAAGCTAAAACAGGTTTAACCATTGATTCATACTGGTTGTATTTGTTGAACTTCAAAGCGGTAAAGTTTGGCAAACCATCAATATGGTGAATAAAGCGCATTGCGTAACGGCGCATTTCAGCTAATGAGTGCCATTTTTCAAAGGCAAACATCGTTGACCAGTATGCCCAGAAATTAGTCTTGAAGAAGTCATCAGAGAAGTAATCTTCGATAGTTTCACCTTCAATTTCACTTTCTGGCGTCATAATCAATTTCACGATTTCATTAGCACATTTGCCCAATCCATATTGACCATCACTTGGCAAACGCTCGCCGCGCTTATGAATTAACCGGCAGTTAGAAGAGTTCGGATCCTTCTTATCGAGCCAGTAATATTCGTCCAAATAAGAAGCACCAGGAATTTCCAAACTAGGAATTGAACGATACATATCCCATAAGCATTCAAAGTGGTTTTCCATTTCACGTCCGCCACGAACAACAAAGCCGGCATCAGGACGATCCGTACCATCAAGTGAACCACCGGCAACTGGCAATTCCTCTAAAATATGAATCTTTTCGCCCTTCATCTTAGCATCACGAATCAAGAAGACGGCGGCAGCAAGGCCAGCTAAGCCGCTACCGATAATATAAGCAGATTTGTTATCAACGCCTGCTGGTTTTTGTGCGTCAGCAAAGGCCTCATAATTACCATTAGAATAATACATGTTTGTCCTCTTTTCTGTATTAGTATAGTTTAAGATCTCACCTTTTATTGTATTAAAAGCGGTTTCAAATGGCAATGATTTTGCAAAATTATTAAGGAAATTAAATAATTGGATAACACAGACATAATAAAAAAACAGTCCTTTAAAGACTGTTCCATAACTTCTGCATATCTGCAGGATCAGAGATTTTTTTCTCTACTTGTTCTTGATCAAAGGGATCTGTAAAAGCCAAATAAAAGCAATTTAACGCCTGTCTAGAAAAAATATTGCTGCCACCGTATAATTTATCACCTAGCAAAGGATGACCGATATAAGCCATATGAACCCGAATTTGGTGCGTTCGTCCGGTCAACAAACGAAGCTCAACTAAACTAGCATTAATTTTTTGTGCTAAAACCTGATACTCAGTTTGTGCTTTTTGTCCGGTTGACATTACTTGTCTCTTGACCCCGCTGCCTTCTTTACCAATCGGTTGATCAATCAACCCTTTTAATTCATTTGAAGAAAAATTGCCGGCAACGATGACATGATATTTTTTGACAAAATTTTCTTTATCCATCTTGCTAAAACGCGCATGTGCCACCGCATTTTTACCAATTAAAACCAAACCAGAGGTATCTCTATCTAAGCGAGTAACGACATGTGGCTTTAGACCTGCTTCATTTTGTTTTTCAAAATAACACATTGCACGATTAACCAAAGCATCGGAGTCTTCATAGCGCGATGGAATCGATAAAACCCCAGCTTCTTTGTTCACAATCAGGTAATTTGGAGTCTCTTTGACGATTTTTATTGGCTCCTCTGAAGGCCTCAACCAATGATTTTCTTTTTCATGACCAGGAATAAAAATCACTTCATCCCCTGCCTTTAGATGAAAACTATTGTAGCGTCGTTTATGATTAACCAGCACTAATCCGCCATGATGTCGCGCTTTAATCAAAGCCTGATGAGAAAAGCCGTTTTTAAGCAAAAAAGAACCCAGCTTTTTAGGGTCTTTTTCTTGAACGAATAATTTAAAACTAGTCATTGTTATCACTGATAAAGGCTGTTTTAACTCTCGACCAAAAATGGTGGTGACCAAAACGATCAAACTGAATTGAGTGTTTGGAAATGCGGTAAACGATCTTTTTAGCATTGCGAACAGCCTTGCGCTCACCATCAATTGTCATAACAAAATGGTCTGTATTAGGAATAATCGTAATCCACTGACTGGGTGCAATAACGATTGGTGACGACAAAGTTCTGAAGACTCGATTGTTGATCGAAGCAATTTCCGTCATCTGCAAAGCTTTTAATTCAGGGTGAATAACCGCTCCACCCAATGATTTGCTATAAGCCGTCGACCCAGTGGGCGTTGAAATACAGAGACCGTCGCCACGGAATTTTTCAAAAGGCTGATCATCGATGTAAATATCAGCTTCCAAAGTATGAGAAACTCGTTTAATCGCCGATTCATTCAAGGCCAAATAGTGGCTCTTTTCACCAGCCTCGGTGATCATTTCAATATCAAGCAAGGGATACTTGGCAGCTTCTGCCTTTTGCAAAGTCAAAGCTTCTACCATTTTATCCACGTCATAATTGCGCCAGTCGGTATAAAAGCCCAGGTGCCCAGTATGCACACCGATAAAACGAATCGAATCAACTTGATTAGCATAACGATGAAAAGCATTGATCAGCGTTCCATCGCCGCCGACAGTGATAACAATATCTGGATATTTAGCGTCATATATCAAATTGCACTCTTTTAGTTTTTCTTTTAAATGAGCTACAACCTTTAAAGTTTCCGGATTATTATTGTGGGCAATCGCTACTTTCATGATTTTTCCTTGCCTTTATTTTTCGTAAAAATCTTCTGTGCTTCTTGTACTTCATCCTTAATCGAAGACATTTCCTGATCAAGTTTGTAAGCAGCTTCTGCTGTTGACTTCAGTCTCTCTGAAACGTCATCCGGATATTCGCCCTGATATTTGTAGTTAAGCGTATGCTCGACCGTAGCCCAAAAGTTCATTGCCAAAGTTCTGATCTGAATTTCGGCAATCAGTTTTTTTGGACCTTCAGGCAAGTAAACAGTATATGAAATGACCATATGATATGAACGGTAGCCAGACGGCTTCGCATTTTGAATATAATCGCGTTCTTCAACAACTTCCATATCATCACGAGCATGAATCAAATCGACAACATTATAAATATCATCCACGAATTGCGTTACGATTCTGATGCCTGCAATGTCCTGCATATCGGTTTCAATTGCTTCGGGACTGATAACTCGGCGGGTCATCTTTTCTTTAATTGAATCGATCGTTTTTACTCTTCCAATTACAAATTCAATTGGTGAATGTTCTCCCTTGGTTAAAAAACTTTGTCTTAAGGAACGAAACTTAACTTTTAATTCACGTACTGCCTCATCATAAGGCCATAAGAAGTTATCCCAATCTATGTCCATGAAAAATTTCCTTTCTTACAACAAACATCTAAATTTTAACATATAATCGTATAAGAGAGATTGGAGTGAACTTATTTGAGTAAAAATCGTGAAATCGAAGCAAAAACCATTTTAAAACGTGAAGTCTACGATGATCTAGTTACAGACTTCGACCACAAGGCTGATTTTAAGCAGGAAAACTATTATTTTGACACCCCTGATTGGTTATTAAAAACGCACAACATCGGTCTCAGAATTCGCATATTTAGCGATCACGCCGAACAGACAATGAAAGTGCCTGATCCTCGTCCTGTTCAAACAGACTTTCATGAAGTAATTGAAATTAACGATGATTTGTCTGTTCAAGAAGCAAAAAAGATGGTACAGCAAGCTAAAGATGGGCAAATGTTTACTTTTGCCGGCAATGTTGGCAGCTATCTTCAAGAGCATTTTGCCAAAGAAAGCAGCAAATTAGTCTTATTTACCTGGAGCAAAACGCGGCGTATTTTAGCAGATGGTCCACAAAATTGTGAATTAACGCTTGATTCTACCAGTTATCCAGATAACTTTTGTGACTATGAATTAGAGATTGAAGATACTAATCCTGCTTTAATCAAAAAAGTCCAAGAAAAGTTGGAAAGAAAATATCACTTTAAACAAACAGCAGCCAGTACCAATCAAAATAAAATTGCGCGTGCAACCGCTCACCGAAAATAACATATAGAAAATAAAGCGTATTTTTTGTATGAGTTTTTATTTCTTGTTAAAGTAAATACTGAGAATTTTAGCAAGAGGGGTTAAAGCTATGTTTGAGATTTTTCTCTTCATAAATCCAATTGGCTTGTATTGTTACAATATTGAGAATAAAGTCAAAAAAGTAATTGATAATTTAGAAATAGATGCCTGCTGCCACTTCATTCCAATTGCAAATGTGAATGTCATTCAGGACGATATGATTCGCCGTCGTATGGTGGCACAAAAACTTGGCAGTTTTTCTTATTGCACTGTGGCTACCAACCGTGCATTAGAGGAATATCATGCAATCAAAATTGCATATGGCAATAAGAAAGCTCGTCGTTTTCTGCGGGAATTGCAGCAGAAGTTGAATGAAGAAGCAGTTTTTTGTCCGCTTGAATTGTCAGAAAAAGTAATTCAAAAGCTAAATTTAAATGTTGAAAAGATCAATCAATTGCGTTCTAGTGACTACGTCAAGGATTCAATTACACAAGATCGTAATTTAGCAGCTCAATGGAATATTAAGAAAACCCCGACAACGGTCATTTTTAATGAAAATGATGCTTCGGAAAGCGGAATTTTATTAGAAGGATTAATTAACGAAGATGAATTAGCTAATATCTTCAGACCTCAGCCTTCTATTCAACCCAAAAATTCATTTACAGAATTATTTTCAGCCAACCATTTGCGTTTAATCTAGCGCGGTTGGCTTTTTTTGTAGATAAAAACTGACGGCATCAATCTGTCCTGGTTTGCGCCATTTTTGAAAAATCTCTGCTGGCAAGTCTTCTAGAGTAAAATGATGATCATACAACTGGACCGCAATTCTTAAGCCAAATTCAGTTTTGGTACGCACCTGCTGTCTCAAATATTCCTCCTGCTTTTGAGAATTAACAGTAAATTTTTTAAAAACAGGTTTAAAATCCCAAAATTTTTTGACGCCAAATTCATCTAAACTAAATCTAGCTTGTTGATAACGAAGTTTCCTAGTAACTGGTTCTTGCCAGATATTATATTTTAGGCACAATTGATTTTTCTGCGGGTCAACTTCCAAATAGTAGCAACCCCAGCGTTGACTTTCACGGAAAAAGATCAATTGCTTCTTTTTTATTCGCTGCTTCAAATAATGTCGGCTACCAACAATCCACAAATCCAGTACATTAATTTTTTGATATAGCCGATGTCGCTTGTTAAATTCGGCATCAGACAGAGGCGCACACTGAACTTCAAGTGCGAGTTTGCTTGACACAAGCACATCCGCTCTAAGCTGCCCATCAGCGAGCGGAATTTCTGTTTGCGCAGGAAAGCCTGCCGCTGTAAAGGCTGCTTTTAACAGCATTTTGGAATTATGATGCTCTTCTTTTTCACCTTGCCCGTCCTGATAGTGAATCCAATGTTTAAAAAATGCCGCCTTCGATTGGGAGACAATCAGTATCACCCCTTTTTGACAATGCGGACAACGATATTCGTCACTATTTAATTTTTTTATTTTCAGACGAACCAGTCCCGCCTCTTCTATGGCTAAAACAAGTTTTTCATTCAGTAATGCTGCATACAAATTAATCACCCATTTATTAAATACGAAAAAAAGAGCAGAATTTTTCTGCTCTTTTTCTTCTTTAATAATTCTTAATTTTTAACGACTTTGTTGTTTAAAATAATGACGCAAATTGCCTAACGCATCTCGTTCAATAATGCATTTGCCTTCATCCTGCACCATTTTCATTTGATCATCAGTGATTTTAATGCCATATTCATTCGCAATTGCCCAAGCATCTGCTGGATTTAATTCAGTATAATCTTCATTTAAAAATGATAATTTGATGAAATAAGATCCTTTGAAGAAATAAAGGCTTGAAGCCAGATCACTGGCATGCAAACTGTCAGCCAATTCAACGGCTTCGCCTAAATCCTTGAATTGGTAGCAATGACTGCTTTGAAACTTCCAGTAGGCGTTTTTGGCCTGTGGTGAGACAAAACTGTCATTTTCAACGCTTACGGGATCAACTTCTGTTTTTGCATCATCATCAGGATTTAAATCAAAGAAGCTTCTTCTAAGTTCATCATGATTTTCACTTGTTTCAGGTTGCGGATTATTGTCCCCGAGCATTTTTTGCAAATCGTTGTTATTTGCGTTTTTGACTTTGCTGATTAACAAATCTAATCCACTATTATTAGGCATTATTTGAAAAGAAACAGGCGTATCTTTAGCAAAAGTGTGATCGGTATCAACTTCTGACAAAATTGAATAGAAGAAATGCTGAATCATTTCTTTATTGCCTAGCAAATCTAAAACTTTTAAACCGCGTGCGACAAGTTCTTCCTTATCAATTCGAACACGAATTGTATTTTCATCAATATGTTCAACTTGCATTTAATTCACCTCCGGTTTTTCGTTAGTTATATAGTACTATACTACAATATTTTTTAAATAAAACAAAAGCGTTAGTTAATCAAAACTAGCGCTTAAAAATTATAAATCAGCAATTTTTTGGGCTTCAGCTAGTTCTAAACGACGAACCTTACGAGGCAAGAAACGACGAATTTCATCTTCATTGTAACCAACTTGAAGTCGACGATCATCCATAATAATTGGTCTTCTTAATAAACTTGGATTCTTTTCTAGCAAGTCAAGCAACTTATCAATAGATAAATCATCCAAATTAATTTTCAATTGTTGAAAGGCTCTTGAGCGAGTCGAAATAATTTCTTCAGTTCCATTTTCAGTCATGCGCAAGATTTGAAGAAGCTCACGTTTGGTTAATGGCTCAGAAAAAATATTTCTTTCCTTGTATGGAATGTTGTGCTTCTCAAGCCAAGCCTTTGCTTTGCGACATGAAGTACAACTAGGAGATACATATAAATCTACCATTTTTTCACGCTCCTCAGAACAAATAATCGTATACGCTTTTTCGTGTTTTATTAAGTATAACACATTTACTTTCTTTTTGTAAGTCACAATTAATTTATTTTTAACAAATTATGTTTAATCAATTGTATGTTCTAAGAATACCTGGATTTCGTGAAGAAAGTGTGAATTTTTATATAAGAGCAGCTTAAAAAAGACATAAAAAAAGCATTTGAGTATAAAACTCGAATGCTTTTCGCTTTATTATTTGTTAAGCCTTGCCATAAAGTCATTAACCAACTTTTCGTTATCTTCAGCAGTTTCTGAAACATAACATGCTTTGTTAGCTAATTCCTTAAGATCAGCAGTACTTAACTTTTTCATTAAGCTTCTGATTCTCAAGATTGAAGTTGCACTCATTGAATATTCATCAAGTCCCATTGAAAGCAAAATTGGGAACATGGTGTTATCACCAGCAGCTTCACCACACATACCACACCAAATACCATTTTCGTGGGCACTATCAATAGTGTGCTTAATCAAGCGTAATACTGATGGGTTGCATGGTTGGTACAAGTAATAAACGTTATCGTTACCACGGTCAGCAGCCATAGTGTATTGGATAAGGTCGTTAGTACCAATTGAGAAGAAGTCAACTTCTTTAGCAAATTGATCAGCCAAAATAGCAGCAGCAGGAACTTCGATCATCATACCAACTTGTAAGTCGTCTCCGATCTTAACGCCCTTCTTGATCAATTTGTCTTTTTCTTCATTCAAGATGCCTTTAGCTTGACGTAATTCTGCTAAGGTACCAATCATTGGGAACATAATACCCAACTTGCCGTAAGCAGATGCACGAAGCAAAGCTCTTAATTGCGTACGGAAAATGTTCTCGTTCTTAAGTGAAAGTCTAATAGCACGAACACCTAAGAATGGGTTCATTTCTTGTGGCAAATCCCAGTAATCAAGGTGCTTGTCACCACCAATATCCATAGTTCTGATGATAACTTGCTTGCCCTTCATACCTTCGATAACAGCCTTGTAAGCTTCAAATTGGTCATCTTCGGTTGGAAAGTCTGAAGAATCCATGTACAAGAATTCAGTTCTGTACAAACCAACAGCTTCAGCACCGTTTTCATGAACGCCAGGCATATCATTTGGAGTACCAATGTTGGCTGCAATAGTAAATTTCTTACCATCAGCAGTAACTGAAGGTTCATCCTTCAATTTAGCCCATTCAGCCTTTTGTTTAAGGAAGTCTTCACCTTTTTGCTTGTATTCAGCAACTTGGTCATCGCTTGGTTCAACGATTGCAACACCGTCTAAGCCATCAGCGATCATGTTTTGACCATCCTTAATATCTTTGGTAATTGAACCAGTACCAACTACGGCTGGCAATTCCAATGAACGAGCCATGATTGCTGAGTGAGCGGTACGACCACCAACATCAGTAACAAAGCCCTTAACGTATTTCTTGTTAAGTTGTGCAGTATCACTTGGAGTCAAGTCATGAGCAACAACGATTACTTCGTGATCAATTGAAGCAGGGTTTGGTAACTTCTTACCAAGAAGGTGTGCCATGATACGCTTTGAAACATCACGTACATCGGCAGCACGTTCTTGCATATAAGGGTTATCAGTCATACCCTCAAAAATCTTGATAAATTTTTGAGCAGTTTCGTCCAATGCAGCTTCAGCATTAATGCTGGAGTTCTTAATTTCAGTTTCAATAGCACCAGTGAATTCTGGGTCATTCAAAATCATTAAGTGAGCCTCAAAAACTTGAGCTCCTTTTTCACCTAAACTCTTCTTAGCTACATCACGGATTTTTTCCACTTCAGCAGTTGAATCAGAAACAGCCTTCTTGTAACGACTTACTTCTGAATCAACATCATTAATTGAATATTTAGTGAATGAAAGATCAGGCTCAACAAGAAGATAAGCTGGAGCAACAGCAATACCGTCACTTGCAGCAATTCCTTTTAAAGTCTTGGTCATTATTCAGCTAAACCTTCTTTTTTCATAGTATCTGCAATTGCGTCTAATGCGTCTTTTTCATCGTCACCTTCAGCAGTGATAGTAACATCAGCGTTTTTACCAACACCAAGTGACATAACACCCATGATTGACTTTAAGTTTACAGACTTGCCGTTGTATTCCAAGTTAACGTCTGAACCAAACTTTGAAGCAGCTTGCACCAACAAAGTAGCTGGACGTGCATGAATACCAGTTTCTGCAATAATGTGAAAATCGCGTTTTTCCATTTTGAATATCTCCTTTAATTTTAAACAAATTAATCGGTAATAAATACCCATCCGAATGATAGGTTATCATTTTTTTGCCGTTAGCACAACAATTATGTAACAGTTTACATTATTTAGTCATCGCTCTTGTTGGCGGTATATATAATTGTACCGCCTCTTTCAGCACGACCAGTAATATTTTGTCTTTTTCCATAGTTTCGCAATGCTGCTTGAAAGTCGAAAGCATCTTTTGGCTCTACTTTATATTCTTTCAATTCGCCGCTGACTATTTGGTCAAGAATCTTTTGATAGTCCATTTACATCACCGCTCTCAATCTTGAGTTTATAATTTCCGACCTTTTTATTCTACTTCATTCAAAATGACTAATGCAATAATCTTATTTTCAGGTAAAAATCACTTTCTTTATTAATAAGGTATATTTTTCTTTTTTAATATTCGATTGTAATGCTTAGCACTTGACTTTAAAGAGTGCTAATTTTACAATTTGTGTATGTTTAAAGCGAAAGGCGGTAATATTATTGCTTTGTCAAAACTGTCACAAGCGGCTAGCCTCCATCCATCTTTATGCAAAGGTAAATGGTCAGAGCCGTGAAATTGATTTATGTCAACACTGTTATCAAGAATTAAGAAATGAACAAGGAAATTTAAGTAATTTAGGTAATATCAATATGAATAACGATAATAATGAATTCTTTGGCGACTTTGATGACCTATTCAATGCCATTAATGGCAATAACTCAAATGCCGCAAACAATAATAATATGAATAATCAAGGACCCGAAATGCAAATGGGCGGTGGAAATGCCGGAAACGGTGGTCGTTCTCTGCTTGATCAATATGGTACTGATCTTACTGCCCTTGCTAAAAAAGGAAAAATTGACCCAGTAATCGGACGTGATCAAGAAATTTCACGTGTTATTGAGATTTTAAACAGAAGAACCAAAAACAACCCTGTTTTAATCGGTGAAGCCGGTGTCGGTAAGACCGCTGTTGTTGAAGGATTAGCTCAACAAATTGTTGATGGTTCCGTCCCTGCTAAATTGCAAGATAAGAAAATTATTTCATTAAATGTTGTTTCATTAGTACAAGGAACTGGCTTTCGTGGTCAATTCGAACAAAGAATGGAACAATTAATCAAAGAATTGGAATCTAGAAAAGATGTTATTCTCTTCATTGATGAAATTCATGAAATCGTTGGTGCAGGTAATGCTGAAGGCGGAATGGATGCCGGCAACATTATTAAGCCAGCTTTAGCTCGTGGCGAACTACAATTAGTTGGTGCAACTACGATTAAAGAATACCGTGAAATTGAAAAGGATTCTGCTTTGGCACGTCGTTTCCAACCTGTAGAAGTTAAAGAGCCTTCAATTGATGAAACGATCAGAATCTTAAAAGGCATTCAAAAGCGCTACGAAGATTATCACCACGTTAAATATACCGATAAGGCCATTGAAGCAGCTGTCAAGCTTTCTGCTCGCTACATTCAAGACCGTTTCTTGCCAGACAAAGCCATTGACCTTCTTGATGAAGCTGGTTCAAGAATGAATTTGACTATTCCTTACATTGATCAAGATAAGATGAAGGAAAGAATTAAAGTAGCAGAAGAATTAAAGCAAGAAGCTTTAAAGAATGAAGATTATGAAAAGGCTGCCTACTACCGCGATCAAATCGAAAAGTATGACAAGATGAAGGATCAAAAGGTTGACCCTGATAAAGCTCCTATCATTACTGATAAGATCATGGACAAGATTGTTGAGGAAAAGACTAACATTCCAGTTGGCGATATTCAAAAGCAAGAAGAAAACCAATTGAAAAACTTGGCCAGTGATTTGAAGAGTAAAGTTATCGGACAAGACGAGGCCGTTGATCAAGTTGCTCGGGCAATTCGTCGTAACAGAATTGGTTTCAACAAGTCCGGCAGACCAATCGGCTCCTTCCTCTTCGTAGGACCTACTGGTGTTGGGAAGACTGAACTTGCCAAACAACTTGCTAAGCAAATGTTTGGTTCTGAAGATGCGATGATTCGTTTCGACATGTCCGAATACATGGAACAATATTCAGTTTCTAAATTGATCGGTTCAGCTCCTGGTTATGTAGGCTACGAAGAAGCTGGTCAATTAACTGAACAAGTTCGGCACAATCCATATAGCTTGATTTTGCTTGATGAAATTGAAAAGGCAAATCCTGATGTCATGAACCTCTTCTTGCAAATTCTTGACGATGGTCGTTTAACCGACTCACAAGGCAGAACTGTTTCCTTTAAAGATACAATCATCATCATGACCTCTAATGCTGGTCAAGGAATCAGTACTGCCAGTGTTGGTTTTGCTGCTGAAAACAGTGATGAAGATCAAGATTCTGCGAGAAGCGCAATGACGCAATACTTCAAGCCAGAGTTTTTGAACCGGCTTGATGATGTCATTGAATTTAATAAATTAACTAAGAAGGACTTGATCAAAATCGTCAACTTGATGCTCAACAACACCAACAACATGGTTAAGGATCAAGGCTTGCATATTGATGTCACTGACAAGGCAAAGGAAAAGCTTGTTGACGATGGCTTCAATCCTACTATGGGTGCTCGTCCGCTTCGCAGAACCATCCAAGAAGAAATCGAAGACAATGTTGCCGAATTCAAGCTTGATCATCCAAGCAGCAAGAATCTTTTGGCAGATGTCAAAGACAACAAGATTGTTATCAGTGATGAAGATCAAGCTGCCGAAGATAAGTAAAAAGGCACTTTAACGCGTAAAAAAGGAGAACAGATTGTTCTCCTTTTTTTCATGTATTTTTGTAAATAAAGTATCAAAATTAGTTTATACTATAGATGATGAAAGTTTGAACAGAAACGGGTGAAATCCATGCATTTAATAGATGTAACCAACAGTTATGCAGAATTAGTTCACAGTCAGCTTAATACTACTGATGCAACTTATGTAAAGGTTTACTCTTTAGGAAATACTTCGGTTATCTACACAGAGAGCCAAGATTCAATCGGTATTGCTTTGGAAAACCACGATCGTCGCATCCTTGAAAAAGAAGTTGAATTTGTGATCAATCGGTTAGTTAAAGACCCAAACGTCAGTTATACATTAACCGTAGACAAAAGTCGGCATGTTATCGAAATTCATATCGATAAATAAATGCAAAAACCTGGAAGCTGAGCTTCCAGGTTTTTTCTTTCCTATAATTTTTCTGTTAGTTTAACATCTGGATATTTATCCTTAAAGAATCTTTCGGCAAATTTATTTTCAAACAGGAATAAAGGATTGCCATATCGGTCCTTAACTAGCAAATTACGCATGTTAGACATTGATGGATCCAATTGATCCGGATCAATCCAACGAGCAACACGGTGACCAATACTTGTCATTTCAACTTCAGAATTATATTCATTTTGCATTCTGAATTTAAAAACTTCAAATTGCAATTGACCAACTGCCCCAAGAATATATTCATCCGTCTGATAATTACGATAAAGCTGAATTGTTCCTTCTTGAACCAGTTGATTCATCCCTTTGTGGAAAGATTTTTGCTTCATCACGTTTTTGGCAGTTACACGCATGAATAATTCAGGTGTAAATTCCGGCAATGGTGGATAAACAATTTTACGCTTTCCAGAATAAATACTATCGCCAATCTGGAAATTGCCAGTGTCATATAAACCAACAATATCACCAGCTACCGCATCGCTAACTTGTACTCGTTCACTGGACATGAATTCAGTTGCGTTATTTAAGCGAATTGGCTTACCCGTTCTAGCTAAAGTTACATCCAAGCCCTTCTTAAACTCGCCGCTGCCGACACGAACAAAAGCAATTCGATCGCGGTGATGCGGATTCATATTAGCCTGTATCTTAAAGACGAAGCCTGAAAACTGTGGATCATCAGGTTCTAATTCTTCATCCTCGTTTACCGTATGGCTCTCTGGAGCTGGAGCTAAGTTTACGAAACTGTTTAAGAAAGTTTCAACCCCAAAATTAGTTAAAGCTGAGCCGAAGAAGACTGGCGTTTGATCGCCTAATGCAATCTTTTCACGATCGAACTTATTGCCAGCTTCCTTAATCAAATCAATTTCATCTAAAGTTTCTTGGAATTGCTGATCTTGACTTAATGGTTCGCTATCTGGCAATTTTCCATCTTTATCTAGGGCAATAAAACGATCGGCACCGTCCTTGTGATACAGCTCTACTCGGTTATTAGCGATATCATAAAGGCCCTTAAGTGTTTGTCCTGAGCCGATTGGCCAGTCCATTGCTACTCCTTCGATGCCAAGCAGATCTTCAAGTTCAGCAATCAAATCCAAAGGTGGTCGGCCATCACGATCGAGCTTGTTCATAAAGGTAAAAATTGGAATACCACGCTGTTTAACAACTTTAAACAGTTTTTTAGTCTGTGGCTCGATACCCTTAGCTGAGTCAATTACCATAACGGCAGCATCAACTGCCATCAAGGTCCGGTAGGTATCTTCAGAGAAGTCCTGGTGTCCTGGCGTATCCAAAATATTGATCCGCTTGCCTTGGTATTCAAATTGCATTACTGAACTAGTAACGGAAATCCCACGCTTCTTTTCAATTTCCATCCAGTCACTAGTAGCATAATTACCGGTCTTACGTGCCTTAACAGTACCGGCCTTTCTAATTACACCACCAAAGAGCAGCATTTGTTCGGTAATTGTTGTTTTACCGGCATCCGGGTGGGAAATAATCGCAAAAGTTCTTCTCTTCTTAACTTTATCTTCTAACTCTTTATCCATTAATCCTTATTGTCTTCTTCCTTTTGTTCACTCTGATCTGGAATGGTTAATAAAATCGTTAACAATCTTGAGCCCTTCATGCGCCCAGTTGTCAAAATCATTCCATTCTCCAATGTAATACTGAGCTTCTCACCTTTTGCAGGAATGACTCCTAGACGAGTAATTAAATAGCCTGCTACAGTGTCAACATCAGTCATCTCAAGCTTAGTATCAAACTGCTCATTAAAATCATCCAGCGGCATCTTGCCATAAATGACGTACTTGTTAGTGCTTAATTTGTTAAACAAAATTTCAGCGTGATCAACTTCATCGTCAATGTCGCCCACAATTTCTTCAATTAGGTCTTCGATCGTGGCTAAGCCCACTACCCCGCCATATTCATCCAGCAAAATTGCCAATTGGCGCTGGGTTTGCTGCATTTCGACCAGCAACTCGCCTAGCTCCGCAGTTTCAGGCGCAAAAAGCGGCTCATACATGACGTCTTGATAATCCAAATGATCAAAGCCTTTTCTTCTTGCTTCACGCAGCACCGTTCTAATATGAATTATCCCAATAACCTTATCTTTATCCTGTTGATAAACTGGGATTCGAGAATACGGCTGTCGCAGAATTTCATCCAAGTTATCCCTAAAAGGAATCGTGGCATCAACCATAAATGCATCAGGACGAGGAACCATCACTTCACGAGCTGTTTTTGATTGGAAATTCTGAATTCCTTCAAGCATTGAAAATTCGGTATCATTAATTTGATGATGATCATGCAGCTGCTCTACTTCTTTGGCTAAATGATCTTTATTATTTTCTCCCTTGTCACTAGAAAATTTACTCTTTAAGCGATAGAATAAATTTTCAGCTGCGGGGTCGCTACTCATAGTTGGCTCTCCTTCTTTAAAACTTGTCTCTAAATAATCATATTATAGCATAGCGCAACCGTTAATATGCTAAAATAGCAATTAAGAAGCGAGGTTTATATTATGAAGAAAAGTCATGTTTTATTAGTATTCTTCTTTTTGCTGCTAATTCCATACATCTGCAGTCTGACAATCATCGGAATCGGCTACAACGCACTGGTTTTGCACTCAGGCAATTTATTCAGAAGTTTGATCGGTGCTTTTGTCGGTTCATTAGTTATGTTTGGGATTAAAGCCACGATTCAAAGACCGGTTGACTTATTGGCAATGCAAACCAACGATGGTTTGTTAAAACAGCTTTTACGTTTCTTCAGTATCCGCCGGCGCTACTTTTTACTAACTGCAAATGTCATTTTGGATTTTGTTCTCTGCTTTGGTGCAATGTCATTAGTAAGATATTACCTCACGCTTGATGATATCGTAGGCAATGCTACTGGCGTTGTTTTGCTAGTAATGTTTGTCTCCACCTGCTTAGGAGCCTACATTGAATACGACAATTTATCGATTGATCCGCAACAACATTAAAGATAATAAAAAAGGTCTAGCCCACAAGAGCTAGACTTTTATTTTGCGGATAAATACCAGAATTGCTTTAATTTTTTGCTATCTAAATTAATATCTTGAACAAGATATGGCGTATCGCTGTCGCCAGGGTTTTGGAAAACGGAAATATTTTCTTTCATTAGCTTCTTAAAGAAAGTTTCTACAAGATAGTGTGCTGGCAAACTGAAATAATTCAGTTGGGCATCGCTTTCTTCCTCTGCAATTTCACCTTTAGGAAAAACATACTTCATCATGCTTTTTGGAGTTTCAATGTCTTTATTGGTGACGATCCCATACCAATACATGAAGCTTTCCGGTCCAAAAACAAACATGCTGGAGCGCTGATTTTCAAAGCCATTCTCTTTTAGAAACTTTTGGAAATCCTCATCGTTTTCCATTTGCATGTTAACTTTGCCAAAAGTTTTTTGATCATCCATCATTGTATAAGGAAAAGGACGACCAATAAAAGTTAAACTATCAATCTCTTTTTTTGCCATTTTTTCTCCTTAATATTCTGCTAATTCGTCTAAATCAATAACCTCACCATTTAAGAAGGCATCGATTTCGCCACTACAAAAGCCATGACTGAACAGATAACGTTTTATCTTAAACTTGCGTTCTTGCTCATCAAAACGACGGAATTTTTTATAGGCCTTAATTCCTTGCTTCTTTAATGCTTCATCTTGCTCTTCTTCACTAGGCTTCAAATCCAATCGATCAATCACGCCTGCTGCCAAATCAGCATTAAAGCCATGACTAATTAGCTTAGTTTTAATTTTAAGCTCTAATTCTCGCTCAGACAATTTTCCCACCTGATGTCGCATTGATTTCACAACACGCTCAGCTATTTCAAGCCAATCTTCTTCAGCAACCTCATCAAGCTGGTTTTGAACTATTTCTGGATCCACGCCTTTTTGTGCCAATTTTCGTTTTAAAGATTTTGGCCCATCTGAACCAACCTGCAGATTATTTTTCAAAAACAAAGCTACATACTGCTGATCATCCAAATAGCCCAATTCAGTTAATTCTGCAACTGCATTGGAAACAGCTTCATTTGAAATTTTGTGTTTGGCTAAATACTGCAGAACTTCATAAACGGTTCGCGGCTCATAGCTCAAAAAACGAGCCGCCAAATCACTGGCCTTGGCATCAGCATCAAACTGCTTTACTTTTTCAACTTGTGAATCGCTCAGTTCCTTGCCCTTGAGTAAAACAAACTCAGCTAATGTCTTCTCACTAGCTGAAAGAGCATACTTGCCATCTAAAAAAATATTATAGCGTCCCGGCCTTCTTTGAGCGCTAACTTTAGTGATTATCGCCATTTTGTCAGCCTTTCTACTTCTTTTTCCGCCTTTAATCTTAGCAGAAAATAATATTTCTTGCTAAGAACTTTTTTCAGGGAGTAAAATAGAAGTCAAACCAAATTATTAATAGTTTATTGTAGAAAGAATTAGCAATGCACAAAAATTTTAGAAAAAATAAAAAACAAGAAAAAGAAAAAGACGTTATTATTACCATAAAACGCCTAGGAATCAATGGTGAAGGAATTGGGTACTACCGCAAGAAAATTATCTTTATTCCCGGAGCCTTGCCAAACGAAGTTGTTGTAGCAAAAATCGTTAAAGAATATCCTCATTATATCCAAGGCGAACTCGTACGGGTCAAAGAGAAAAGTCCAGATCGGGTTGACTTTCCTAAGGACGTTGATCCAGAAATCGGTGGCCTAGAATTAGCTCATCTTAGTTATGCCAAGCAATTAGAGTTCAAAAAAGCGAATGTAATTGAGGCTTTGCAAAAATTTCACCCTCGCAATTACGACAAATATAAGGTTAAGAACACGATTCCAGCTCCTGATCAATGGCATTATCGTGCTAAAGCTTCATATCAAATTGAACGCGACCATGGCAAGAACAAATTGGGCTTATACGCTCCCAACTCACATCGTTTAATCGATTTGCCCGTTATGCCTACCCAAAGTGAGGGTACGCAAAAAACGGAACGCGACATTAAGCATTTGATTGAGAAAAACCACGTCTTCATTGCTGACCGACGCAAGCATTTAGATGGCATCAAGACAATTGTCGTCCGTCAATCCGAAGCTACTAAAGAAATTCAAGTAACTTTAATTACAGTTGGCCATCAGATCAAGAATCTAATGAACTTAGCAAAAGAGATTATGAATCTGCCTAATGTGGTCAGTGTCTATCAAAATGAAACCGATTGGCGCAATCCACAAGTGTGGGGTAATAAAACGGAGAAGCTTTTGGGCAAAAATCAAATTACTGAAGTCATTTTAGGTAAAAAATTCGAATTGTCACCAAGAGCATTTTTCCAATTAAATCCTGTGCAAACAGAAACTCTTTATTCCGAAGCATTAAAATTCTTGGATCTCACTCCTGATCAAACTTTAATTGATGCTTATAGTGGCGTCGGTACATTGGGAATCTTGGCTGCTGATCAGGTCAAACAAGTAGTTGGCATCGAAACTATCCCAGAGGCTGTAGAAGATGCTAAGCACAACGTGCAAATCAACCACATCAAAAATGCTGATTATTTCCAAGGCAGCGTTGAAAAAGTTCTGCCTGAACTGCAAAAAGGTGGTTTGCCAATCGATGCTTTGATCGTGGATCCACCAAGAACTGGCCTGGCTAAAAGCTTAATCAAGACTTTATTACGCGTTAAGCCACAAACTTTCGTCTACATTTCCTGCAACCCATCAACTTTAGCACAAGATTTAATTCTTTTGACTGAATCTTATGATGTTCGCTTAATCGAAAACGTAGACATGCTGCCACAAACACCTCGCTGCGAATGTGTTGTTAAATTGGTTCTTAGAAAATAAAACAAATAAAAAAACGATTGTCGGGCTTTTCGTCTTTTGGCAATCGTTTTTTTAATGCAGTGGACGAGGTAAACTCATCAATTGATAGTCACGATTTTTCTAATGTTTATTAAGCGTATAAACATTGGCTGGTCGCGACCTACATTAACATTCACTTGTTCGGGTCATTACGTAAAACACGTAACTTTTATTAAATTGGAATCATCGCGTCTCACCATTGAACAGATCTGTAAATCTATAATAGCTGACACCTCTCTATAATTAGAGATTTTTCCAACAATAATACAATTCTTTCTGGAGATAAAAACTTACTTATATTGTTAAACTTTATTTCTACCTCTTCCACGCTTTAATTATACCGCAAATGTAAGCGTTTACAAGCTATTTAACATATTTAGCAAGAAACTTTTTAACGTGTTCATAATAGGCCTTAGGATGCGTAGCAAAAGATTTTGCATGCTTAGCTCCTGGAACCACCCATAATTCTTTAGGGCCGTTTCTTGCTTTGTAATTTGCATAAACCATTTTTGTCGGTACAAAAGTATCTTTATTTCCGTGGATAAATAAAGTCGGAAGCTTATTTTTCTTCAATTGATTGACTGAGGAAGCATCCCCCATAAAGTAGCCAACTTTTATTCGGTTGATCCCACTCAGAATTTCAACTAATGGAAAACGCGGAACTGCCGGCATGCTATATAAGTCCTGAGCTTCGTGCTCAATCTCAGCCTTAACATTGCTGTAGCCACAGTCTTCAATAATTGCTTTTACTTGATGCGGCAGTTTTTCACCAGCAGTCATCATTGCAGTAGCACCACCCATGCTGACGCCAAAAATTACAATCTGCTTGGCTCTCGTCTTTTTGATGATCTTCTTAATCCACTTTTTAACGTCCGCCTTTTCAACCCAGCCATAGCCGATATACTTGCCTTGACTCTGACCATGTGCACGAGCATCTGGCTGCAATGTATTATAGCCTAACTTATGAAAAAGAGCAGCGTAAGAGCCGACTGTATCCTTATTATTCATATAGCCATGCAAAATAATTACTGTCTTTTTTGACTTGCCATCGGGAATATAATTAGCATCCAAACGATAATTGCCACCAGCCGACTGCATATACCATTTTTGCTTTTTAGCTGCGGCATACCATTTCTTCTCTTTATATAATGGATCTGTCTTTTTAATCTGGGTCGTATTCGCAGCAATAAAACTTTTTTGACCAGGAACACAGCCAACCTTGAAAAAGTAAAAACCTGCCCCAACTAGTGCAAGACAAATTACTGTTATAATAGTAGCAATTGAAAGCCAAATTTTTTTGTGCTTCATAACTATCCTCTTTAATTCTATTCGATACTTAATATCAACAAGTATAGCACTTAGCATTACGTATAGAAAAGAATAATTATGACCTTTAGCAACTTTCTAGAATTAATTGATAATTTGAATGAAAATCTCCATTTTTATATAAGAATCGAGCAACAAACTTTTCCTTTAAGCAAAATAACTGTCGCTCATAATGAATTCTTGGCAAATCCAGGCAAACGCAGCATGACCAAGAAACAGATCGTGCAGCTCTTTGGTAAGATGCATCAACGCGGACTCACTTTACGAATTGACAATGACGGACAAAAACTACCAGTTTATGGCTTGCAAATTTCAATTGAAAAAGGAACTGCTACTTTAATGTGAAACCGCTTTTATAGAATGATACTTTTATAGAATGATACAATGAACATGCTAGAACTATTTAGAAAGTAGGCATGTTTTGGAAAATAATAAACAACAGAAAAATATAACGATCTTTAGTTTAGTTCTAATGATCATTACGACCGTTTACGGTTTCGGAAATGTTTCTGTTTCTTATGAGCAGATGACCTATGCCGGAATTATTTGGTTTGTCTTAGCTGGCATTTGCTTCTTCTTCCCGGCTGGTTTAATGATGGCGGAATATGGTTCTGCTTTTCACGACGCTCAAGGTGGCATTTATTCATGGTTAGCCGGTTCAATCGGAGAAAAATGGGCCTTTATCGGTACTTTCGTTTGGCTGGCAAACTGGGTATTATGGTTAGTCGCTAGTGCTTCCAGATTATGGATTTCCATTTCAGCTTTGCTCTTTGGAAAAGACACTACACAAAGCTGGAGCATTTTTGGATTGCATGGAACTCAATTAATTGGCTTGCTAGCTATTTTATTCATGCTTTTATCTACCTATCTCTGCTCTCGCGGAATGACAGGTATTAAAATTATGTCTTCGATCGGTGGAATCTTTATGATCCTGATGAATGTCATTTTTATTCTGACCAGTATCTTGATCCTATGCCTTAATCGCGGACAATTAGCTGAACCGATTCACGGCATTTCTAGTTTCATTGTTTCTCCTAACAAGAGTTTTCAAACACCGATTACAATTATCTCGTTCGTCGTTTATGCTGTCTTTGCTTATGGCGGAATGGAAACGGTCGGCGGTGTGATCAACAATATGAAAAAACCGGAGAAAGAATTCCCACGTGGATTAATCATCGGTTCATTGTTTACCATTATTTCTTATGTCTTGATGATCTTTATGACCGGCTTTTCAGTCAATTATCAACAAGATATTCTTCATGGAAATGCAAATACTGGTAACATCACCTATATTGTGTATGGTACTTTAGGTCGCGAATTAGGTCATGCGTTGAACCTTGACCCACACGCATCATTAATCATCGGTCAAGTTTTCACCAGAGCTATTGCTTTATCCGGATTGATGGGCATGATGGGAGCCTTCTTCGTCTTGCTCTACTCACCTGTTAAGTCCTTCATCATGGGCTCAAACCCTAAATTGTGGCCTAAAGCCACAACCAAATTGAACAAACATGGCGTACCTGCCAATGCAATGTGGGCTCAAAGCATTTTCGTTTGTTTATTAATTGGTGTCGTCTCCTTTGGTGGCTCTGCTGCAGCCAGCTTCTATCAAGTTTTAACTGATATGGGCAATGTCGCAGCTACTGCACCTTATATTTTCTTGATTGGTGCTTTCCCATTCTTCTTAAAGAAGGACTACCCACGCAAATTCAGAATCTTCACCAATTACAAGTGGACTGTTGCGTTAGTTGTCTTTGTTGAAATTATTGTATGTACGGGAATTGTCTTCACGATCGTAGAGCCAATCCTTGAAGGAAATTACGCTACTGCATTCTGGACCGGCTTTGGTCCTGTCTTCTTTGCACTAATTGCTTGGATCTTCTATGAAGTTTCCAGAAGAAGAAATCATATTGATGAATAAAATAAAAAATTGCAGCTGCTTTAATTAGCAACTGCAATTTTTTTATCTTATTTTTTCTATTTCTGCTTGTAAATTCGAACATGGTTCTGCGTACAAGCAAAATACCAGTATCCAGCTTCATCATCGCTTACTAATTCTTGGCCATCTGCGGGCAATTCCAAAGCTTCATTGAAAATCTTTTCATATTCAGCGATGCTCAACTTGCTTCTGCGATCAAGCAAAGCCTGATCGCCTTCAGGATCCAATTGTCTTTGATAATTATCAATTACGTTGCCAGAATAGAATTCAGCCATCGCACCAGACCCATATGAGAATAATCCAATTAATGCGTTGTGAGACAATTCAGCATTTTCAAGCAAACTAAGCAAACTCATATAAAGAGCTGCTGTATAAATATTCCCCACTTGCATGCTAAATTGCTTAGAAGCATCAAAATTGGTCATTAATCTTTCAGCCGTTCTTTCATCTTGATCTTCAATGGCAATTCGGTTAGCTTTCAATCCCTGCTTAGTAAAAGGCAAATGATAAATAATAGCGGAAAAGTCTTGCGTATTCCAGCCCTTTTTTTCTTTATAAGCATCAAACGTCTTTTTAAAGAAATCCAAATAAACTTGCGTCGAATATTTGCCTTCAACTAAGGCAGTAGAATGATCATTTGGCCGCCAGAAGTCGTTAATATCTTGACTATATGCACTATGACCATCGTTTAAGGCTAAAATCTTAGGTTCACTCTTAATCAGCATCGAAATTGCACCGGCACCTTGGGTTACTTCTCCTGGAGTTTTAATCCCATAACGGGCAATATCACTGCCGATCACGATCGCAGTCTGCTCAGGGTGAACACGAACAAAGTCGCGCGCAATCATCAAGGCTGCTGTTAGACCAAAACAAGCTTCCTTAACTTCAAAAGTTCTTACTTCTGGCTTCATTTTAAGAGCAGTTTTAACAAATAAAGAAGCAGATTTTGATTGATCAACACTGCTTTCTGTTCCAAAAATAAGCAAACCAACTTTATCCCGCTCGATCTTGTTCCAATAACGCAAGGTGGCGTTAATTCCCATTGACACAGCATCTTGAGTTTGGTCGGCAACGCTCATTTTTCTTTGGCCAATTCCAATTAGATATTTATTGGGATCTTCATTTCTGGCATTTGCCAAATCTACCATGTCCACATACTTATTCGGTGTAAAAAAGCCAATTTTATCAATTCCTACTTGCATAAAACTTATTTTTCTCCTCTTACTTCTTTTAAAAAAGCCTCTGCATCTTTCATTGAATATTTTTTTGCTTTGCGCATCAATTTCAGAACCTGCTTTTTTTCTTCGTCATTCGCCTTTAAAGTGGCAACAAGGTTACGTGCTTGCAATTTCATATGTCCCGCTTGAATACCACTGGTCGAAATTGCCAAGATTGCCGCCAAATTGTTTGCTAAACCAACACTGGCAATAATTTCGGCTAGAGTCTTAGTATTAACTTTACCCAAAATTCGATAAACCTGCTGAACATCTTCACGAGCCGAAATGGAGCCGCCTACCGTGCCAATTGCCAAAGGCAGAGTTACTTCTCCGCAGAGCTTGTTATCTGCAACGGTCCACTTTGACAAGCTGCGATATTGTCCATCCTGATTAGCTAGAACACCACAAGCCGCTTCAACGGCGCGATAGTCGTTGCCTGTTGCCAGCAGGACCGCATCAACGCCATTCATAATTCCTTTATTGTTGGTCACAGCCCGATAAGGATTATCATGAGCAATCTGACTGAGCAAAGCAATTCTTTGGGCAACTTCAAGTCCACCAACGCTGGCTGGATCTAATGCGATTTTAGCCGTTGTCAATTGACTTGGATAATTGGATAAGATTGCAAACATTTTTTCATCAATGCCAGCATAGTTTTCTAGTTCAGCCGCCAAATATTCTAAAATCGAATTTGTTTTATTGGCACCCATCGCCTCTGCAGGATCAACCAATACTTTTAGATAAAGAAGGTCCTGCTTGACTTCGGCCTGGATTTTCTTTAGACCGCCGCCATGCTTAACCAAGGAGTTGAATTGCTGATTGGCTTTTTTAATCAAATCGGGAAAGGTTGTTTTTAGCGTTTCTAAACTAAAGTGTTTATTAATCTTTAGAACGATTTGACCAAAAATCCCGTTCCGTTTGCTATCAGCTATGACGCCACCATTTTTAGCAAAAATACTCATGCCATGATTGGCAGCTGCAACCACAGATGGCTCCTCTGTTGCCATTGGTACCACATATTTTTGCTGATTGACAATTGCCTTTTGAACAAGGCCAACCGGCAAACGCAACTGGCCAATGACATTTTCACTTAATTTATCCAGCCGCGACAATACTGCATCATCAATTGCATCTAACTTGATGCCAGCAGCAAGCAGTTTTTTTCTTCTTTGTTCAGGACTAAGTTGATAAAATTTCATTATACGCGCTCGATTTCATAGGCAATTGCCTGTCCACCACCGATACATAGAGTGGCTAATGCCTTTTGCCCGTTTACCTTTTTTAAATCGCTGATTGCCGTTGCAATTAGACGGGTTCCCGTTGCTCCCAAGGGATGGCCTAAGGCAATTGCTCCACCTAAGATATTCAGCTTATCAGCCGGGATATGCAAGTCGCGTTTAAGAGCGACAGCTTGTGCCGCAAAAGCCTCATTAACTTCAAAGGCATCATAGTCATTAATTTGTGTTTTAGCCTTTTTTAGCAATTTTTTAACGGCAAAATATGGCGTATAGCCCATTAAACTTGGATCAAATCCAGCTTCTGCGAAGTTTCCAAGTTTAGCAAGTGGCTTTAGACCTAATTGGTCGCATTTTTCTTTAGTAGCTAAAATCAACATGCTTGCGCCATCATTTAAAGGTGAAGCGTTGCCCGCTGTCACTTTGCCGCCTTCTTTAAATACGGCTTTCAGCTTAGCTAAGGCAGACATGCTTGTATCCGGACGAATGCTCTCATCTTGAGCTAAAGTCTCGCCATTAAGCGTAATTGGCAATATTTCATCCGCAAACGCATTCTCTTCAACCGCCTTGACGGCTTTTCTATGAGATTCAACACTAAAACGGTCCATTTCTTCTTTAGAAATATGATACTTCTCAGCAACGTTTTCCGCCGTGACACCCATGGGTTGCCCGGAAAAAGCATCAATCAAAGCATCGGTAAACAGAGTATTTCTTAAATGACCGCTTGGATTTTCTTTATCTTTTTTATCAAGTACATACGGTGCATTGGTCATGCTTTCAGCACCACCAACGGCTACCAAATCCAGATCGCTCATCATCATCTGTCCTTGAGCTAGACGAACTGCTTTTAAACTCGAGCCACAGACGTCATTAACAGTTGTTGCGACCGTAGATTCAGGCAAACCTGAATTAAGTGCTACTTGCCGCGCCATATTTTCGCCTAAACCGGCTGCTATGACGTTTCCCATGAAGACAGCTTCAACTTCAGCCGGATCCAGATCAATCGCTTTTAAAGTCCCTTTTAGGGCCATTACGCCGAGATCAACGGCAGTTTGATCCTTAAAAAAGCCCTTATAACGACCAAAAGGCGTTCTTTTGGCTGCAACAATATAAATATCTCTCATCTAAAATTATTTTCCCTTTAGCTGTTTTTATATATACCTCATATATTATAAATAAAACCAAGAAAAAGCTCAGGCATGATTGTCTGAGTTTTATTAATTCTTCAAATTATTTCTTTTCAGCAGCTAATTTCTTGCCTAAATTGATAATGTATTCGCGCAATTCATCTTTTGTCTTAGGATGATGCAAACCATATTCAATTGAAGTTTCAAGGTAACCTTCCTTGTTACCAACATCATGACGGTCACCCTTAAAGACGTGAGCAAATACTCTTTGGGTTTTGTTCATAGTATCAATCGCATCAGTTAATTGGATTTCGCCGCCACGACCTGGTTTTTGATGAGCTAAAATATCAAAAATCTCTGGCGTCAGCAAATAACGGCCGATAATTGCATAATCACTTGGCGCTTTATCCACATCTGGCTTTTCCACAAATGATTTAACGTTGATTAAGCCTGGTTCAATTTCATCAGAAGGTTCAATGACACCATATTTAGACACTTCTTCATGCGGCACTTTCATAACGGCAATTGTTGATGCATGGGTTTTATCATAACGATCAATCAATTGTTTGGTTAATGGTTCTTTGTCATCCATTAAGTCGTCGCCAAGCATAACAGCAAACGGCTCATTCCCAACGAAGCCGCGGGCCTTTAAAATAGCATCTCCTAAGCCATTTGGATGTGGTTGCCGAGTAAAGTACAAATTAACACCCAAATCGGTAATATCTTGCGTTAACTTAAGGAGTTTATCTTTACCTGTTTTGGCTAAGTCCTGCTCAAGTTCTGGGTTGGAATCAAAATGATCCTCAATTGAACGCTTATTTTTGCCAGTTACGATTAAAATATCTTCGATACCTGATTTTTTGGCTTCCTCAACGATAAATTGAATCGTAGGCTTATCAACAATTGGCAGCATTTCTTTTGGCATTGCCTTAGTTGCTGGTAAAAAACGGGTGCCAAGACCGGCAGCTGGAATAACTGCTTTTCTAACTTTCATAAATACACACTTTCTATTATTGATGACGTTTTTGCTGAATGTAAGAAGCAATTCGACCTGATGAATATTCTAAATCACCATATTTGATTCTAGTGATTGTCGCGTTAATGCTTGTTCCAAATAAGAAAAGCAAAGAAATAATGTTCAGCCACAACATGAAAATAATAAAGGTTCCAATAATGCCATAGTTTTCCCAACTGATAGGAAAATGATGCAAATAAAAGCCAAACAAATAAGACAGTGCTGACCAGCTAAGAACCGTAAAAATTACGCCAGGCCAAATAATCCTTTTCCGCAGCTTAATATTCGGCAAAACATAATTAAGATAAGCTACCGCAACTACCATCATCAGAATGATGACCGGATAGCGATAACTAAATATCTTTTTAATCTCTCCAACTGAAATGGACATAATTGGACGCAAGAACTCCAATACTTGCTGACCAAAAATCATTACTAAAGCAATTGCCGTAAAGACAATAATCATGAGCGCCGTCAAAAGAATAGTAAATGACCTTGTCCACAAAAAATTCAGAAAGGATAATTTTAACTCAACTGCATGAACGCCATAGAGTCGGTTCATTCCAATTCTAATTGCATTTACCATGTTCGAGAAAGACCAAATGGCCAAAATAATACCGAATGAAATATATCCGGTCGAATTATTTTTCAGCAAAGTATTAATGATTGGCATGATATATTTGGAAACCTGATCCGGAAAAATAAGGTCCAAATAGTCTGCAATTGGCTCTGTATTGATATGAAATAGTGGCAGAACATTCCCAACAATAATTATGATTGGAAAGATTGAAAACAAAATATAATAGGCAATTACAATTGAACTTTGAAAAATTTCACCTTCAGCAAGCACTGAAGACAACTTTTTATAAAAAGAACCTGCTTGCTCTCTAAAGCGCCCGACAGAAGTTTTCATCCATCTACCTTAGTCATCCATCTCATCAAAATGAGGCAAGTATTTTTCATAACCATCATATGGCTTTTGCAAAGTCAAAATCTTAGGACCATCTTTGGTAATTGCAAAAGTGTGTTCAAATTGGGCGGCTTTTGAACCATCTGGAGTAGCATAGTAAACCCAATCATCATTTGGATCATCAACAGTTCTTTGATCAATATGCCAATCGCCGCCTGCTTCAACCATTGGTTCACATGTAATAGTCATGCCCTCACGCAGACGAAGACCATGACCGGCTTTACCCCAGTGTGGAACTTCAGGATCTTCATGAATAGATGGTTGAATACCATGACCAACTAATTCGCGAACGTCACCATAATGATGCTCATCTTCAACAAAAGTTTGAATAGCATGGCCGATATCTCCAATTCTGTTGCCAAGAACAGCTTGATCAATCCCGAGATACATTGCTTTTCTGGTAGTTTCGATCAAATCTTGATCTTCTTTTGAAATTTTGCCTACAGGATAAGTAGTACATGAATCAGTTTCATAGCCATTAAGGTTGCAAGTTACGTCAACCTTAACAATGTTGCCTTCATTTAAAATGCAATCTTTTCTTGGAGTTTGGTGTGCAACTTCATCATTAACTGAGATGCAGGTACCATATTTATAGCCTTCGAAACCTTGTTCTGAAAGACGGCCACCCTTTGATTTAACGTATTTTTGGCACCATTCTTCAATATTCCAAGTTGAAATACCTGGTTTAATTACATCACGCAAGCCTTCAAACATTGATGCAAGAAGTCGGCCGGACTTTTGCATTCCTTGCAATTCACGAACAGATTTTATCGTTATCAAAATATTCTCTCCTCATCAAAAAATAGTTACTTTTATTATAGCGTTTTTTAAAAGTTTGCTAAAGGATTACGATAATTATCAGAAATTATGTATACGATAATTATCAGAAATTATGTATAATAAAGGTTATATATAAGACGCATGAAAGGTAGAGTTATCATGAAAGCCAAAATTGTTTATGCCAGCATGACTGGTAATGACGAAGATATAGCTGACATGCTTGAAGAAGATTTGCAAGACTATGGCTTTGAAACAGACTCAAGCGACGTCAGTTTTGCGGATGCAAGTGAATATGAGGATGCAGATTTATGCATTTTCATTACCTACACTTACGGCGAAGGCACGATGACCGATGATTTGGCTGACTTTTACGACCAACTGAAAGATATTGATTTAAACGGCAAAGCTTTTACGGTGATGGGTTCAGGAGACAAAACCTATGGTGAACACTTCTGTGAAAATGTTTTTGACTTCGAAAAAGCATTTAAAAAGTGCGGCGCCGAAGAAATCACAGCACCGGTAACCATTGAAAATGCTCCGGATGATGACGATATTGCGTTAATCGATCAAGCCGCAAAGGAAATGAATGAAAAACTAAATGGATAAAAATATGCAGCAAAATAAATGGGCTGTGTTTAGCGACAAAAAAAATATTCGTCATTTGGGGCAAAAGCTAATGAGACGTCATAGAAATTTATGGGTTTACATGCTTTTCGGTTTTGTCGCAGCTCTAATCAATACTGTGGCCTTCATGATCTTGCATCAGTGGTGGCACAGTGCCGTGGTGATTTCCAACACGATTGCTTTCATCGTTTCTAATTTGGCTTCTTTTTACTTTAATCAAAAAGCTGTCTTTATCAACAATGTCGACCATGAACATTCAACTTGGCATAAACTAGTAGCCTTTTTTACTTATAGAATCATTTCACTGATTCCAGATACATTGATTATGTTGGTTGGTCTTTCATGGCTCCATCTTAATGCCTTGCTTGTCAAAATTATTGATCAAATTTTAGTCGGAATTTTCAACTATCTGACGACCAGATCAGTCTTCCAAAAGCAAGAACATACAATGATTGAACGAGCAAAAATTCGGTTGGAACAACAAAAAGAAAAGCATGAACACAAAAAAAAGCAATGAGTAATTAAAACTCATTGCTTTTCTTTTATTCAAAATCCTTTGGTCTTGGACCTGTCTTGTCTGAGAAGTAGTATGCAATATCATCCATGATCCGATCAGCCGCATGACCATCCCCATATGGATTCTTTGCATTGGCCATCTTGTCATAGGCATCCTTGTTTTCCAAAAGCTCAAGCATGCTCTCTCTGACTTTATCCACTTCTGTACCCACAAGTCTTAAGGTTCCGGCTTTGACTCCTTCTGGGCGCTCAGTGGTATCTCTTAAAACAAGAACGGGCTTGCCAAGGCTTGGTGCTTCTTCTTGTACACCGCCGGAATCGGTCATGATGAAGTATGAACGTTTAGCCAAATTGTGGAAATCGACCACATCCAATGGTTCAATCAAGTGAATTCTCGGGTCACCGCCAAGAACTTCGTTGGCAACTTTTTGCACTCTTGGGGATAAGTGGACTGGATAAATGATTTCCACATCATCATGGCTGTCGATAACCTGCTTCATGACCTTGAAGACGCGGCGCATTGGTTCACCCTGATTTTCGCGACGGTGCATGGTTACCAAAATCACTTTGCTCCCAGGCGTAATTTCATCCATCACAGCGTGATGATAATCTTTTTGCACAGTTTCATGAAGAGCATCGATTGCAGTATTACCGGTCACAAAAATGCCATCTGGTTTGTGATTTTCTTTTAACAAATTAGACTTAGACAATTCAGTTGGTGCAAAGTAAAGATCAGCCATGTCATCAGTCATTTGCCGGTTCATCTCTTCAGGAAACGGTGAATACTTGTTCCAAGTACGAAGTCCGGCCTCAACGTGGCCCAAAGTTGTTTGTTCATAAAAAGTGGCTAAGCTGGCAGCAAAACTTGTTGTGGTGTCGCCGTGAACTAGAACGATGTCTGGCTTTTCTTCTTGGATGACTTTAGCTAAATCATTCAAAACTTTTGAGGTAATATCCTCCAAAGTCTGGTTCTTGTGCATAATGTTAAAGTCATAGTCAGGCTTAATTTTAAAAATATCCAAAACCTGATCCAGCATTTCACGGTGCTGCGCACTAACAACCGTTACTTCATCAAAACGCTCATCTTTTTTCAGTTTTAAAACGAGCGGTGCCATTTTGATTGCTTCTGGACGCGTACCGAAAACCGTCATTACTTTTATTTTTTTCATTACGCTTTTTCTCCTTTATTTCATTGGATTAAGCATGATCACTGTCACTAAGCCCCAAACAAGAAATACACAAATTAATGCTGTGTATAACAAATATTTTCTTGTCTTTGGTGGCCGATTTTTATCCAAACCAAAAACCAGGCAAAAACAACCAATAATAATTGCGGCAGCTGCTAATAATAAATAAAGCATAAGTCTCTTTCTTATCCTAACTATTCAAAAATATGATCCTGGTGAGATTTGAACCCACGACACACGGTTTAGGAAACCGATGCTCTATCCAGCTGAGCTACAGGACCAGCACAAATTAACTTTATCATAAAATGACAGTTAATTCACTATGTAATAGATTAATATTCCCGACTAAAGAACGTCCGCGGATGATTCGTATCAGCGATTTTATCAGCAGCAAAAACAAACGGTGCCCAAATCTCCAATGCAATTAACATGTTGATTATTGCCAAGATAATTGCTCGCCAGTCATAATTGCAGGCCAAAAAGGAATTAAAAATCGGCGGCACAATCGATGGAACGGCAACTTGAACCGGATTGACCAAGCCCATAACGGTTATCCAATAAGAGAAAGCGACATTAACCAAGGGTGCCAGTATAAATGGAATAAAGTAAATTGGATTCAGAACAATGGGTAAACCAAAAACAACCGGTTCATTTATATTGAAAATTCCTGGAGCAAGTGCAACTTTGGCAATTGTGCGGTAATCACTGCGTTTTGAAAATAGCAGAATCGCAATAATCAGCATCAATGTACCGCCCGTTCCGCCAAACCAGGAAAAAGAATCAAATGATCCTCTTACCCAAATAAATTTCGGAACTTGAGCATTTCGAGCAGCCGTGACATTGACATTTTGCGCAGTTAACCAAATTGAATCCAAAATTGGCGATAAAACAGCCAGACCATTTAGGCCGAAAAAACCAAAGACTTGCACTAGCAGCGTGACAAGCATGACCACGCCAAAGCCTTGACCTAATTTGACTAAAGGAATTTGAATTGCTTCCAAGAGCCAGTTGCCAAAATAAGTGCCCACAAATGTCTGAAAAAGATAGTTGATTGCACCTACACCAAAGATTGCAAGAATTCCTGGAATCAAGGAATCAAATGCAGCTTGTTCAGCATGCGGCAAATTGGCCTGCAAATGAATCATGATCCGTGCTTTATAACATAATACATAAATGCCAAAGCCGAGTGAGCCGAACAAAATGGCAGTGAATATTCCCGTGGTTGAAAATTGCTCAATGCAAAAAGCTTGTTTGACCGTAACGTTTTCACCATGAAGCTTAATCTGTGCATAATTGGCAACGCTGATCATAAAACTGGACAATGAAATAATTGCTCCAGCCAAACGGTTTGCTTCAAATGTCTTTGCCAACTGATAACCCAAGGAAACCGCTAAGAATAACGCAAACAAGGCAAAACTGCCGCGCCAAACGATATTGCTGATTTTGGCCAACGGCTGCATGGCAAAAGCAAAGGTATCCCAACCCAATTGTGTTCTAGCAGCATCAATCAAGCTTTTAATCAGGACCGCTACTGATCCAGCAATTGTAATCGGCATTACTGAAACAAAAGCATTCCTCAAGGCTACCAACCACCGAATTTGAGCGATTCGGTTAGCAATTGGCAACAGATTATTCTCCATCCAATAAACTAATCGATTCATTTTTTCACCTTCAAATAATGTGGATGATAACCTTTATTCTTGTTCTTTCTCTTCTTATGCTTTTTAACTTTGGCAGTGACCACTGCCGTTGCCTCTTTTTTCTTTAGTTTTGGCTTCTTTTGCGTCAAATGATAGCCCGCAAAATAAACTCGCCTAACTTCAACTTCTCCAGCCAATAGCTTTTTCAGATCACGAAAATCATGATCATCGCCTAAAGTAACAACATAGCCTTCTTTATTCATCCGACCCGTTCGTCCAGCCCGATGAAGGTAGGTATTAACCTCGCTTGGAATCTCATAGTTAATTACATAAGTTAAGCCTGGAATATCCAAACCTCTCGCCGCTAAATCCGTTGCCAGCAGCAATTTGGTTTTGCCATTTGCTAAATCATGCAAGGCTTCTTCGCGACGCTGCTTGCCAAATTCATTAGCCAGCAATTCAAATTTGGTTTTGGTGTGGCCGAAGATTCCAGCAAATCGGACCATAGTTTGATTTGAATCAAAAAAGAGAATCCCCTTAAATTGATCAAGTTTGGTCATTCTTTGCAAGAATTCTATTTTATGAGCATTATCGACTTGCAAGAAGTAGTGTTTGGTTGTCGTCCTTTGCTCTGGACGCACATCAATTAGTAAAAAGCGGCGGGCAAAAACATCTTCGGCATCCTGCGTTATTTCGGAATCAGTTGCGCCAAACAGCAAAATCTGTGCCTCACTTGCAAGATTCTGCCCCAATGAACTAAGCAATTCCATCTTAGTAAATTCCAATATGTCATCAGCCTCATCGATAACCAATGACTTAATCTGGGCTACTTTTATGCGTCCGCTAGAAAAGAAGTCAAAAAAACGACCTGGAGTGGCAACAACTACCTCTGGATGCTTTTTCTTCAGTTTATCTTCTTGACGCCCGCGATTACCAGCACCTACCAAGGACACTCCGCTTAAGCCTAGGGCATGCAAATAAGGATTAATTGCATGTCTGATTTGAACGGCTAATTCAGTAGTCGGCGCAATAATCACAGCGCTATTTGCTTCGCCCTTTTTGATTCTTTCCAAAGCCGGCAACGCATAAGCTAATGTTTTACCAGTTCCTGTTTTAGCCAGGCAAACACAGCTGGCACCATTCAAAATGGCGTCATAGCTTTCTTTTTGAATTAAGGTTGGTGTTCTTTTATGTTCTTTTGCGAGAACTGCTTTAATTTTTTCTTGATACATTATTGTGTTAATTGTCCATATTTCTGTTTATATTGAGTAACCGAACCGTTATAAGAAAACATCGTTACTCCCTTTTCCAAGCCACTAACATCCTTGACTCGACCATTATTAGTATAACGCCAAAATGCATATTTCATTTTATTTGGCTGCTTGCTACCAGACGTGATAAATTGCGTTTTTGCCGAGAAAAATTTTGCATAACGATAATCGACCGCTACAATCACTTTCTTACCTGATTGCATTAATTTTTCTGCAAGCTGCCCCATTTTGCTTAGGTAGCTACTCTTTGTACTGGCAACAGCCGGAATAAGCATAATTGGTAAACTGCCAGAATTATTGCCGACTTTTTTAACAAAATATTGATACTGCTGCTGAGGTGTTGACTGATTGCTAAAGTAAATCTCCGTGCCAAAAGCCAGCTTCGTTCCCTGAATCTGATCACGACAGGACAGATAGTTATCATCAAAATAAGATTGTCCTTGTGTGCCGCGCAAATAAACAAAAGAAATTCCGTTTGCCTGCAATTTATGCAAATCAATGTAATCAAAATCCTGCGTCAATTCTACGCCGATGGCACTGGTATTCGAATTGCTGGGCAAGGTTGTTTGCCGGCGAAAATTAAGAAAACCGATGAAAAGACCTGCCACTGCTAAAACAAGCAGCGTTAAAATCAACGGCAAAGTAAATTTATGATGAAACCTCTTCATCGCTTTTTCCTCCCTAACTAACTATTTTAACCAATCTCTTCTTCTATACCAAGCCCTTAATATTTTGTATAATAAAAAGAGTTTGATTCACGTTCTTTTTTGAAAGGTTGATAAAATGAAAAGACAGATTTCCTTCACCCAGGCTCTGGCGACCGTAGTCGGATCAGTCATCGGTGCTGGAGTTTTTTTCAAAATAGGTACAATTACGGCCCAGACAGGCAGTACTTCAATGACCTTGTTTGTCTGGATATTAGCCGGAGTAATTTCAATTGCTTCCGGCTTAACCGTTTCTGAAATTGCGGCCAGTTTGAAAGTCAACGGGGCAATTAAATATTTAGACTATACATATGGCAGAGTGTGGGGCTTTCTCTTCGGTTGGGCACAAATGATCGTCTACTTTCCCGCCCAAATCGGAGCCTTAAGTTCTATCTTTGGCGTTCAATTTGTTTCTTTGTTTGGCATCCCCAGTAAATTTTCCAATCTAATTGCGATTTTACTGGTTCTATTCTTATTTGGAATTAACCTAATCGGAACGAAAGTTTCCAGTAAAATGCAATCAGTAATTACGGTATTAAAAATTATTCCAATTGTTTTAATCATTATCTGGGGAATTTTCAATCAAAATCGAATCAATATTCAAATTTTGCCACTTACGGTTGGTGCCGGCAAATCAATGGCTGGTGGCCTAAGTCAAGGTCTTCTTTCAGCACTTTTTGCCTTTGAAGGCTGGATCGTAGTTACTAATCTCGCCAACGAAGTAAAGAATCCTGAAAAGGACCTTTCAAGAGCCATTATTGCTGGATTGTCCGGTATCACTTTGATCTACGTACTGATCAATTATACCTTTTTGACTGTTCTGCCAATTCATCAATTAGTCAATAACAACAACGCTGCTTTTGAAGCATCAATTAAATTATTTGGTCAATTTGGCGGCAAATTGGTAACTGTCGGCATTTTGATTTCGGTCTATGGTGCAGTTAACGCCTTTATGCTAACAGGGATGAGAACGCCGTATATTCTTGCTCAGGACAATTTGCTCCCTTATTCTAATAAGATTGGTAAAACTAATATCCATACTGGTGTACCAATTATTGGCGCCGTAATCGTCAACTTGATTGCAATAATTATGATTTTGCTAGGCAACTTTAATGTTCTAACTGACATGCTGGTCTTTGTCATGTGGACCTTCAATACAATGCTTTCAATTGCAGTTCTTGTTTTGCGCAAGCGGGAACCTGAATTAAAGAGACCATTCTCGGTTCCTTGGTATCCATTGATTCCACTAATTTCAATTATCGGTGGTGTTTTCATTGTTTTTTCCACAATTATCAACCAATTCATTCTTTCAATGATTGGAATTGGCTTAACCTTGCTAGGAATGCCAATTTATTATTACAAGCAAAAACAAAATAAGGCCAACAATAATTTAAAGAATTAATTTTTGTAAAAATAAAAACCTTGCCGTTTTTGGGCAAGATTTTTTATTTACCTTTTTTAATTACTTGGCATATTTATCAATAATTTTTGGCTTTAATACACCGATATAAGGAATATTACGATACATGTTTAAAAAGTCTAAACCGTAGCCAACAACAAATTCGTTGCCAACTTTTGAACCATAATAATCGACTGTGACGTCAGTTGTTCTGCGAGCGTCCTTATTCAAAAGAGCACAGCACTTAACGCTCTTAGCTCCGCGACCCTTAATTAGGTCCTTCATAAACTTCAACGTTAAGCCAGTATCAACAATATCTTCGATAATCAGCACATCGCGATCTTTGACATCGGCACTAAGATCTGTCACTACTTTAATTTTTCCAGTAGATTCAAAACCATTGCCATAACTGGAAACATCAAGGAAATCTAATTGATGGGCAACATCCATTTGCCGGGTAACATCAGTTAAGAAATAAATTGCGCCTTTTAAAGCACCAACAACCAATGGTTTTTTGCCAGCATAATCTTCAGTTAATTGCTTGCCCAAGCGGACGCACATTTCATGAATATCATCTTCAGTGAACAACTTATGATCAATAATTTGATTAATATTATCTGCCATTTTGTTTAAATATTCCTTTACTAATAATCATTAATAAATACTCGATAAAAGTGATTATAACATCTTTATATAAAAAAAGCGCTAGTCTCAGCGCTTTCTCTTAACCTTTTTAAAAATTATGCTTATTCTTGATCAGCATTTTTTTCACTTTCAGGTTTAACAATAAACCATCTCATAAAACCTTGTTCAATACTATCAAGTTTGAAATTGTAACCTTCAATTGTGATGGAATCATCCTTTTTAAGATCAGGATAATGTTCCATCATATAACCACCAATAGTAATAATGTCGCTATCTTGAAAGCTCTTCAAATCAGTATGGAAGTAGCGTTCAAAATCATACAGGGTAGTTTTACCAGAAACGTGAACATTGCCTTCTTTATCCTTAATGATGTAATCATCAGAAACATCATCAATTTCATCTTTAACGGAACCAAAGAGTTCTTCATAAATATCTTTATCAGTTACAATTCCGCTCGTACCACCGTATTCATCAACTACCAAAACAATTGGTGTGTGTTTTTGAATCATCAAATGCAAAATATCTTGAATTGGCATTGATTCAGGTACAGTAATAATTGTCCGAATAATTCTGGTTACAGGGACGTTGTTGTCCACTTGGTTTTGCTGAACAATGTCATAAGCATAAACATAACCAACGACGTCGTCTTTATCATTATCACGAACAACTGGAAAACGACTGAACCCTTCATCCAAATACATTTTAAGGGCTTGTTTAATTGTGTCAGTTGAATCAAGAACCGTTAAGCGTGTCCGGTCAGTCATAATGTCCTTTGCAACTTTATCATTAAGCTCAAAGGCACGTTCCATGTAAGTTAAATCATATTTATCAAGTGATCCGCCATGAACGGCATTTTTCGATAACTTAATAATTTCAGACTGTGAATAAATTTCGTTTTCTTCGTCAGCCGGCTGGAATCCCATTAACTTTAATAGCCCATTGGAACTCTTGTTTAAAAGCCAAACAAACGGATAAACCAAGGTATGGAACCATTGCAGCGGCGTAATGATACCCATTAAAATTTTGACCGGCATATCAATTGCAATATTCTTAGGCACGATTTCGGTAACGACAACTTCCAAGTAAGTTAACAAAATCAAACCTAAAATAGTACTGACTGATTTTACCAATGAAAGATTCATTGGCGTCAACTTAAATAGTTTTTCAAGAATGGCAGCAATCGTATCAGCCGAGAACCAACCTAAAATAGCACCAACTAAAGTAGTACCAACCTGGGTAGTTGACAAATACTCATTCAGATTGCGAACCATATGCAATCCCCGTTTTACTTTTTTCTTGTTGCCCTGACCATTACTAAGCATATCTTCAAGTTGACTGGCACGAGTCTGCACTAACGCAAATTCGGCAGCAACGAAAAAGGAAGCAAAGATAAAAATAATCAGTGTTGCAATCAAATTTTCAATTATTTCAGGATCACTCAAAATTTTGTCACCTTTTTAATAAGAATTTATAAAATCTTCCGTTTACTTTCATTCTACCATTCTTATAAAAACTTATTTACTCAACTTATAAATCTTTTCAAATGGTACTCTGTCTGGGTAGAACTTTGGATCATTTACTTCTGCACCATTGTCGCGATAGCCAAGTGCAATTGCCATTCCGACCAATTCATTTTCAGAAATGCCGGCATATTTGCGAACCAGGTCAGGATAAGAAACCAATGAGTGCGCAGGCATTACTGAAATACCGTTATTAATTGCTGAAAGCATCAAGCTTTGTGCAAAGATTCCCAAGTCAAAAACAGACCAAGTTGGGGAAATCTTAGGAATGGTCAAAAATGCAATTGCTGGTGCATTAAACATTTCCTTATTTGCTTCATTAACCAAATTAAGCTTATTTCTAAAAAAGTATGTCTGCGAAGCACCCATCGTTGCCATGTTGCGACTTGGAAAAGTATCCCAATCAAGCAAAAGCATTGATGCAAAGTCTTCACTTGGCTCTTTGCCAGAATCAGCGTTTTCCATTTGTGCCTGCTTTAACTTAGCTAAACTGTTACCCGTTACCATGTAGACGTGCCATGGTTGAGAATTAAGCAAGGATGGTGAATGCTGCGCATCTTTAACAATTTTAGCCAGCAATTTTTCATTTACTTTCCGGTTAGTAAATTTACGGGTTACTCTTTCCTTTTTAAAAACTTCATCAAAATCCATTTAGAAGGCCCTCCTAATTTCTTAGTTTAAATTATATTAAAACCAGAATAATTTTTCTTACTTTTGCTCTTCTTTCTTTGCTTTTTCTTCGGCCTCTCGCTTCTTAATTGCTTCTCGCATCGCCAAGTCATTCTTGTGAACAGTATTAAGAGCCGTAATTGTCAATTCTAAACCACCAATACAAATTAATATTAGACCTAATGGAAACAAAAAGAAGAAATTCGGATTATTTTTTAATGGCGCAACAATCCCCCAACAGAGAATTCCTGCAATCATAATTACAATTCCTATAACAACACTTTTGGTACTTGGTCGATATCTTTTCATAAAATCACTCTTTCAAATATTTCTTTAAGGCTGCTAACTGCTTCTGCCCTTCATTAATTCCAATCTGGTAAACGCGCTTTAATTCATCCTTATTAGTCTCAACCGTACCAATTTCAAGCGGATATGGCGGACGAATCACAAAAATCTTCTTTTCCTTTTCTTGCCGTTCAATTTCATCAAGACAGCGATTATAATCTTGTGATCGTGTTTTTATTTTCTTTAAAATGGCTGGATATTGCCGTAAAACCATTTTCTCAATTGGCCACAATTTATCTTTGCCTTTGCGATATTCTCTAGGCTGAGAAGTTATCACGACGTTTAAATCATAATGCTTTTCTGCAAAGGTCAATGGTATTGAGTCAGAAACCCCACCATCAAAATAGTAATGTCCTTTAATTGCGACAGGATGTGCAAAAAATGGAATAGAAGCCGAAGCTCTAACCCATTCAAGGTCCGTATAACTGCCATCCCTTAAAAGATGATAGTCAGCTTCACCAGTCTCAACATCAGTGGATACGCTCCAAAATTCCATTGGATTTTCTCTAAAAGTTTTTTTATCAAACGGATCGTACTCTTCAGGAATCAAATGGTAGCAAAAATTTGCCGCATATAAATTGCCCGATTGAAACCAAGACTTCCAACTGGCATAACGTGGATTGCCAGCAAAACGTAAATTATAACGCAAGACTCGTCCAGGCTGTTTAGATTTCAGATTAACACCAAAAGCCGTACCAGCTGATACGCCAACTGCTCCGTCAAAAGTTACATTGTTTTTCATCAAGACATCAAGAACGCCAGCGCTAAACATTTCACGCATTGCACCGCCTTCAAGAACTAATCCCTTTTTCACCTGAACACCTCCATATTTACTCTTCTTATTATTTTATAACAAAAAAGTTCCGACTAAACGTCGGAACTTCAAAACTATCAAATTAGCTATTATCAAATTGAGGTTAATTTAACTTTCGGGGAAAAAATATTTAACAAAACAATTAGTTAAAATGAATAGTTTGTGCTTTTTCGGAATGCTGAATGCTTCGCTTTTCAATTGGATCAACAGCCTTAAGCAGATCCATGTTAGTGTAAACAACAATTACACTGTCATCATAACCGGCATCAGTAATTTGTTTCAGGTCCATTGTGGCTAACTGATCACCTGCTGAAACTTGATCGCCTTGTTTAACATTAGTAGTGAAAGGAGCACCTTTTAACTCTACTGTATCAAGACCTAAGTGAATTAAAAGCTCAAGACCCTCTTTAGTTTTAATTCCAATTGCATGCTTAGTTGGGAAAACAGTAGAAATTTCACCGCTTACAGGAGCATAAACATTGCCATCATTTGGCTTAATTGCAAAGCCATCACCTAACATCTTTGTTGAAAAGACGTCATCTTTAACATCAGTAATTGGCATCAATTCACCACTTACTGCTGCTAAAACTTCAGTACCAGTAGCTTTCTTTTTCTTAAAGAAATTGAACATAACTATAACCTCAACTTTTTATAAACTCATTAAAAGGATAAGTCCGAAACAAATTACTAAAAACAAACCGGAAACAATGCTGACAACTGTGGCTGTTGCATCACGCTGCCCATTCTTAAGACTTTTTGCTTCGTGAATTCCAATTAAAGCCATCACAAAACAAAGAAAATTGCCAACAAGAATTTGACTTATAGCTTGCCACATCATGAAGAAACGATAATTCTCATAAGTTTCAAGCACTTCTTGTTCTTTCAGTAATAAATAGTATCCTGTCATCAAATCAACGAATGCGATGATCACACCCACTGCAACCGCTGGTTGTTTGAACATTACTGTCCATGATTGCTTGCTAGCGAGAATGCGCATTTCAATCATTAACCAAAAAGCAATTGGGATTAAAAACAAGATGTAAGAATACCATTTAATGGTTCGATTTGCATCTAAATGTACCGTTCTTGCAATTCGGTCAAGTAGATTCGAAAATTTGCGTTTACTTACTGCCCACATCACGGTTCCTCTTTTCAGTATGAAAGGCTGAATAATCACTAACCAATAGATCAACTAAACAATAGGCTGGAGTAAAGGCAACCTCTTGGTTATCTTCAGGTCCTTCCAAAAAAACTACAGTTGGAAAATACATATTGTATTGCGTTAAAGATGCTAATTTATTTTGCTTCATGTTGGTTAATGAAACCAAAACAAACTTATCCGTCCGCAACTTCAATTTTGCAATTTCTTCATTGATGATCTTACTGTCACCCGAAAATGAAATAATGAATAGTACATCACCTTTTTTAGCATTTCGACCTGCAGCCTTAAGCTCATCTACAGCAGAAGGCAAAATTGTCGTATGTAAACCAACCATGAATAACTCATGTGAAATGTATTGTGCAATTAACTGCTGTTCCCATCCAGTTGAAAAAAGATAGACCATGCTTGCATTATCAAAAGCTTGATATAGATTTTTCAAATTCAAGCTATGAAAATACTTTACAACATCAGCTGTTGCCTTTAACAAATCATTAGCAAAATCACTATGGACTCTAATTGCTCGATTCTCAGACGAAGCAAGTTCATCGAGATCAAACTTTAATTCACTATAACCACTAAGTCCTAATTTCTTGCAGAGTCTGAAAATAGCGGATTCTGAAATATACAGTTTCTTTGCTAATTTAGACAAACTGAGTTTGCTGTAAGATTCTGGGTTATTTACAACAAATTGAATGATCTTTTTTTCAGAATCATTCAATTTATCGTTATTATTTAAAATCATTGTTTTTAGATTTGCCATAACTCGTGCCTTTACATACATTCAAAATGTAAATATATTTTAGCACAAGTTAGCAATCGCTTACAATTACATTAAACTCTTCATGTTATCAACAATTTGATCTGCGTCTAAGCCAACTACAATGTCAACTTCTTTTTCATTATCTTTACGTTCGACTTCTTTAGCATCGTACTTCTTGAAGTCAACATCGTTAGCAACTTTGCTCATATCAACAACATGAGCTCTTACTCTAGTTGAGCAGCTGATCAAATCATTAATGTTGGATTCGCCACCAAGCAAGTCAAGGTAAGCAGTAGCTCTTTCAATATATGGATTATCTTGAGTAGTTGATACTTGAGCAGCGTTTCCGCTTTGTTTCATCAAGTCGTTCATTTCATCAAGAACTTGAGGAACATCAAGACCTACAATAACTTGAATAGCTTTACCATGGTGAACAACGTTAACAGCCTTGTTTGCCTTGAATTCTGAGTCAGGAGCAACCTTGCTTGGATCTGCAACAGATACACGTAATCTAGTAGCACATGAGCTCAATTCGGTAATGTTTGAAGCACCACCTAATAAGTCAAGGTAAGCAGTAGCTCTGGCAATGTAAGGATCGCTAGCATCTTTGCCAGCTTCCTTAGCAGCCATCTTTTGTTTGTATTCTTTCTTGTTAATAAGTTTAACATCTTGATCATCAGCTTCACGACCTGGAGTGATGTAGTTAAACTTTTCAATCATAATCTTGAAGACGAAGTAAGTAATAATACCGAAGATAATACCAACGATAAATTGCATTACATAAATCTTCCAGTGGTGTTCCCACAATGGCAACCAGTTCTGGGATGCGATACCAATAGCACCGTCTGACATAAAACCTCTTAAACCAAATGCGTACATCACAGTGTTCATTGTAGCTGACATTACTGAGTAAACAACCCAAAGAACTGGAGCTGCGAACAAATAAGTAAAGTCAATAGGTTCAGTAATACCTGCTAAAACTGAAGTTAAAGCAGCTGGGATAAGCAAAGCTGAAGTTTGCTTCTTCTTGTTCTTCTTAGCAGTTGCGTAGAAGGCAAGACAAATAAATGGAACTAAGAATACTTTTTCGTTACCGTAAAGCTGGAATCCTTCCATTGGTGCTAATTGAGCCAAAGGACGAGAACTTGCGGCATATTCTGCCAAGTGCTTCAACCAGTATGGTTGCAAACCACCGGCAACAACGGCTGGACCGAACTGGAATGGAATGTATACCAAGTGGTGAAGTCCAGTAGGAATCAAAATACGGTTTAAGAAGTTGTAAACCCAAATACCGATAAATCCACTGCTTACAATGAAGTGTTGCATAGCAGTAATACCGCTTTGGACTTTTGGCCAGCCCCAGCAAGTAAGAAGTGCTAATGGAATCATTGCAAAGAATGCAAGGAAGTAAACATAAACTGAACCTTGGAAAATACCTAACCAATCAGGCAACTTCTTATCGAAGTATTTGTTGTGGAGCCATCCAACGATCAAGGCAACTACCAAGGCACCCAAGATACTGGTATCAAGAGTCTTAATACCGGCAATGGTAGTCAAACCGTTGTTAGTAGCGTTTGAGGCAATTTGAATCTTGTCAAAGTTTGGAATACCAAATGCGCTGCCCCAGTGTGACAACATAGCACCGATAAAGTAGTTATAAGTCAAGTAAGTGATTACTGACTCCATGGCAGCTCTACCTCTAGCTTTGTTAGCTAAACCAATAGGTAAACCTACCGTGAACAAAATTCCTTCTTGGTTGAAGACTGTCCAACCACCGGCTGAAATTGTATCCCAGATGTTGTACCAAGTGGTACCTGGGTTTGCAAGTGAACCGAACAACGTTGCGTTATTGAACAAGCTACCAAGAGCTACGACAATACCCGCAAATGAGAACAGCATAACTGGGACGAACATCGCAGCCCCAAAACGCTGTATTTTCTGCATCATAATTATTTCACCTCTAAAAACTATTTAAGTTCTGGCCAATATGGTTTATTAACAACCATCATGTCATCAAGAATCTTCTTAGCAACGCTTGCATCTGGAACAGTCTTGTTCAAAGTGAAGGCTTGAAGCATCTTGTTGTATGAATGTTCAACATATGCATCAACAACTAATTTTTCACAAGTTTGTTGTTCCATCATCAAGCCGCGTTGGAATCTACCAGCCTTACCAGTAGCAAGTGGTTGGATACCATCTGCGCCGTAGAGGCAAGGAACTTCGACAATTGAATCTGGATCCATATTGGAGATAGCACCATTGTTAGGACAGTTGGCTAAGAACTTTTCATGAGTGTTGTAAGCAATTGCGTGGCAAATATCTACAATATATTCTGAGTGAAGTCCTGAAATGTCCCAAATGTTATCTTTAGCAGTACCAGCTTCAACAATTCTCTTGCATTCACCAAAGACAATCTTTTGACGGTGTTCAAGAATTTCATCAGTACGAGTGTGCTTTGGATTTGCATTAGCAACTTCGTATTGTGGGAAGTAGTAGTATTGCATGTAAGTGTTTGGCAAAGTGGTTGGATCTAATGAGTAGCAGTCTTTAGCTTTCTTAAAGGTTGCTTCCCAACTAGCTTCAGTATCTTTATCGTAGTCGCCGCCAACCCAGTAGCCATCTTTAGAAACGTAGTCCTTAAGCTTAGGCATTAAGTCTTCGCCAGTCTTCTTATTGCGAACTGACTTCCACCAGCCGAAGTGGTTTAAACCATAGTAAGTGAAGTCTAAGTCGTGGAATGAATCCAAACCACAGATCTTAGCCATTCTGTTCATAATGTCGATAGGCATGTCACAAATGTTGATAACCTTTGCATTTGGACGAAGACGACGACAAGCTTCAGCAACAATGGCAATTGTGTTTGAATAATTAATCATCCAAGCATTTGGTGAATACTTTTCCATCCAGTCAATAATTTGAATAATTGCTGGAATAGAACGTAAACCATAGGCCATTCCTCCGGGTCCGGTTGTTTCTTGACCATTAACACCGTACTTCAAAGGAATCTTTTCGTCTAAGCTTCTCATATGATACTTACCAACACGAATTGAACCCATTACGAAGTCAACATCAGTAAAGGCTTCCTTTGGATCGGTGGTGTATGAGAACTTAATTTGTGGCGCTCTTTCTTTAATGATGATTTCTACGGCTTTTGCAATTTTTTCTTGACGTTCTGCATCGTTGTCATAGAACTTTAATTGTCTAAGTGGAAACATGTCTTGACTTTTGATCAAGTCAAGCACGAAGCCTGGTGTAAACGTGCTACCGCCACCGGCGATAACTACCGAATACTTCTTATCATTAGCCATTTAGAATTACCCCTCAATATATCTAAAACACTAAGGCTAAATCAAATGATATCAACTTTTGAAAAGCCTTATTAAGCAGTCAGCTAACTTACAGTTTTATTTATATCATAATTTTAAAGTTATGTAATCGCTTTCTCTGACTACTGAAAATTTATTTCAGCGTTTGAATGCTTTATTTCATTTTATGAAATATATTTCAAAGGTAAAGAAAATTATCGAGCCTTTATTTTAAGACTAAAATAAACTGATGTATAAGTGCTTTCTTTTGGTACCAATGTTATTTTATTTGAGTTATAACTTGACCGTCAATTTTGATGCTTGGAATTCGTTTCAGCATTTACGAAACTCTTACATGCTCTAATAAATAAAGACAAAATAAAAATCACAGCCTTTCAACTGTGATTTCTATTAATCTATTCTATTGTTTTGTCTTAATTAAGACCTTCCCATTTCCATTCGGTAACTTCAGGAATATCCTTACCATTATCACGAATGTATTGGTAGTGCTTAGCAAGCAAGTTATCCATTTCATTTACAAAGTCCGCATTCTTGCCAGCCAAACTTGGAATGCTTTCAACAGCATCTTTAGCTAAATCGAAACGATCAAGGTGGTTCAAGACACGCATATCAAATGGAGTAGTGATATCACCATTTTCTTCATAACAGTGAATATGAACATTGTAACGTTTACGGCCGAACCAGATTGATTGCATCATGCTCTTGTAGCCGTGCCATGCAAAAATAACTGGAACATCGCTTGAGAATAGACGATCAAATTCTTCTTGTGAAATAGCGTTAGGATTATCCGTCGTGTTCATCAATTTCATGACATCCACAACATTGATGTAGCGAATCTTAAGTTCTGGGAACTTCTTGTGCAAAATATCAATCGCTGCTAAAGTTTCCAAAGTTGGTTCAGTTTCAGTTGAAGCAAAGACAACATCTGGCTTTGCACCCTTGTCAGTTGAAGCCCAATCAATGTAGCTTAAGCCTTTGTCAGCAAGTTTTTCAGCTTCTTCAATTGAGAACCATTGTGGACGAGGTTGTTTAGAAGTTACCAAGACGTTGATACATTCACGATTTTGGAATGCCTTATTAGATACAGCAAGCAAGGTATTTGTATCTGATGGCAAATATTCATGAATCAAGTCTGGACGATTCTTTTCATATAAGTGAGTCAAAATACCTGGATCTTGGTGAGTGTACCCATTATGGTCTTGTTGGAATACTGTTGAAGTTGCCACGAAGTTAAGAGCTGGGTAATCGTGACGCCAATATTGTTCCTTAGCTTTACGAAGCCATTTCATGTGTTGCGTAAGCATTGAATCAACTACACGACCGAATGCTTCATAAGTTGCAAAGAAGCCATGACGACCAGTCAAAACATATCCTTCAAGGAAGCCTTCATCTTGGTGTTCTGATAATTGTGAGTCAATGATGCGGCCGCTTGGAGCCAAGTTTTCATCATTTGGTTCATGAATTTCTGGTTCCCATTGACGCTTTTGATCATCAAGCAAGCTGAACAACCGGTTGGACTTAGATTCATCAGGTCCAAAGCCTCTGAATGTATCAGGGTTAAGTTTAGCAATTTCATCCAGATACTTAGCCCATTCAACCATGTCTTGTGCTTCCATTTGACCTGGCTTAAATTTCAAAGCATACTGGCGGTAATCTGGCAAATTCAAGCGCTTAGGGTTCTTACCCCCATTAGTGATTGGGTTCATAGCCATTCTGTGATCGCCCTTAGCAGTGTTTTCGGTAACGATTTCTTTAGGAGAGCCGTCTTCATTGAACAACTCTTCAGGCTTGTAGCTCTTAAGCCAATCAACAAGCATATCCTTGTGTGTCATATCGCCTTGTGCGACTGGAATTGGAATTTGGTGAGCACGGAATGAGTTTTCAATTGGGTTGCCATCCAAGTCCTTCTTTGGGCCAGTCCATCCCTTTGGGCATTGGAAGATAATCATTGGCCAATGTGGCAAACTTGCGTCATTGTTTTCACGAGCATGCTTTTGAATAGCTTTGATTTCTTCAATGACTTCATCCATGGTCTTAGCCATTTCTTCATGAACTTGCATTGGATCCTTTTCACCGTCAAAACGGCCACCCTTAAAGACAGAAACAAAGTGTGGATCCCAACCCATGCCGCGGAAGTATTCAGTTAATTCTTCATCGCTCATTCTCGCAACGATTGTTGGGTTAGAAATCTTGAAACCATTAATTTGCAAAATAGGAAGAACGGCACCATCTTTGATTGGATTGATGAACTTGTCGCTAAACCAACTTGCTGCAAGTGGTCCAGTTTCTGATTCACCGTCACCGATTTCAACAGCGGCAATTACATCAGGATTATCCAAAATTGCACCGGTACCATGTGAAAGTGAGTAACCCAATTCCCCACCTTCGTGGATTGATCCTGGAGTTTCTGGAGCAGCGTGAGAAGCAACACCACCTGGGAAACTGAAGCGCTTGAATAATTTTGCCATACCCTTTTCATCTTGAGTAATTTCTGGGTAGCGTTCAGTGTATGAGCCGTCAAGGTATGAGTTAGAAACCATTACTTGGCCACCGTGACCGGAACCTTCAATATAGAACATATCTAAATTATATTTCTTAAGTACACGGTTTAAGTGAGCGTAAATAAAGTTTTGTGGAGCAATTGTTCCCCAGTGACCGATTGGCTTTGGCTTTACATCTTCAGCAACTAAAGGGGTCTTAAGAAGAGGATTCTTCATTAAGAAAAGCTGCCCAACTGACAGATAGTTGGCTGCACGCCAGTATGCGTCAACACTCTTTAAGTATTCTTTTGAATCGTAATCGACTGACATTTTCTTCTCCTTTTAAATAATTTTGAAAAGCTGATACATTTATATTTGATATTTTTGACTACGCCTATATAATACCAATTTTTAGTAAGAGTTCAACTATTTTTTAAATTGGTACCTACCAATTATGATAAGTGCTTTATTTCTGCTGTCACGCTTAAAAGATTGTTATAAAAGCATTTATCATTTTTGGGCTAAGTGTTTGCTTTGTGATATGCTTAATAATGCTTATTTAATACTGCTAAAATGCTTACTAAACTAAATAACTTTTTGAAAAGCTGTTAGCTTTTGAGATGGAGGAAGAAAAATGACTCAAGAAGAACGTTTGCTAGAAATTAAAGAAATGCTAAAAAAGCAGCATCGGCTTTCTACACGAAAACTAGCTGATCATTTTGGCGTCGCCTTTGATACAGCAAGACGCGATGTATTGCGATTAACTTCAACCGGTCAAGCCGTTCGTATTCACGGCGGTTTGATGGAGCTTGAACATAATACCGTTCCGGACTTCTTAGTCAGAAGTCAAATTCAATCTCCGCTTAAAGAAAAAATGGCTAGAAAAGCCAAGCGTTTTATTCATCCTGGGCAGAGTTAGATTTTATTGCTTCTTCGACAACCTTGGAGCAGCTTTGCCATATGATTGCTGGCATTGATTTGCAAGTTGTCACTAATTCAGTTGATAATGCTTTTGCTTTGATGAATTCTCCGCTTCCTGGTGTAACGATTTTAGGTGGCAAGCTTTATAAAAAAGAGCATTATCTTGCTTCATCTGATGCTCTAGAGCAAATAAAAAAGCTGCGCTTCAACACAGCTTTTATCGGAGCATCCAAAGTTCGTCAAGATGGTATCTATACCGCTAGTCAAGCTGATGCGGAAATTATCGAAACAGTAGTTGCTCACAGCAACCAAGTTGCTTTAATCGCAGAAAAATACAAATTCACCAATCATAATTCTTCCCCTTACTTATCAGCTCCATTGAGCAAAATTGATGTCGTCATTACTGACACGCCAATTCCTACTGAATTTAGAAATGCGTTTACTGAACGGACGCAAATTATTCCGGTGATGAGGAAGGATAGTTATGCTTAGTCTCTTTAACAAATTTAATTCTAATCAGCAAAAAGAAACCGATGAAGTTTATCAATTATTGCAAGAATTTTATGATAGCTTTTTTGGCAATATGTATGGCCATGAAGCATTTGCCGTTAACGAGTCAGCAGCAAAAGCTGATGAACGAATTGAATTTAAAAACAAAGCGGGTAAGCTTGAGCTATGTTTACACCAGTCCCCTGAATGATGCCAAACAGTTCATGCCTTTCTAAAGACCTGTTCTAATTACGATGAATCTAAAAAGAGTGCAAGACGCACATGGTTTGCACTCTTTTTTTAACGATTTAAATTGACGAAAGTATTAAACCGCATGTAATGATAATGAACGCGCATATTAGAAACTTCAAATGGCGTCCCATCATCCAAGAAGAAAATCCCTTCCATTACCCCTACAGGTTCTGTTGCCTTCAACTTCATTTTTTCTTGATCTTCTTTGTTTGATGGCTCAACAGTAATATTCAAAAAGGATTTCGTTACTGTTTTATTCTGTTCATCTTCCAAATAATTAAACAAAGACTGCTGCAAGGTTTCTGGTTTTAGTTCCGGCATAATCTTGATCGGCAAATAGCCGCGCTCAATTAGGAAAGGCTGCTCATCTAGCAAACGCAGACGTTTAAATTTATAGACAAAATCATTTTCATTCAGAAACAGGTCCTGGGCAATCTCCTTGGGAGCCTTAATAACATGAAAATCCAGCAATTTAATTTGCTGCTTTTTGCCTGGAACTTTAAAACTATCTGTCAGTCCCAAGTTTGATCCTTCATAGCGAAATAATGCTTGGTTTTTCAAATACAGCGGATTGATAAATGTGCCGCTGCCGCGTTTTTTAAAAACAATTCCCTGATCAGCCAGCAGCGCTAACGCCCGCTTAATTGAAGAACGACTTACTTGATAAGTCTGAGCTAAAGTCCGCTCATCAGGAAGGCGCATTCCATTAAAACTATTACTCAAAATTTTGTGCTTTAAATCGTGCATCACGCTGCGATAAACATAATCTGCCATTTATTTTCTTCCTTGATCTGCTTGGTTAATACTATTAGTAAACCAGCGACTAAATTTCTCAAGATCAACATCAACTGCCACTTCGGCATTCGGCTGACCACTCATAAAATCAATTACGCTTGCTCCATAAGTAAAACGACCGGCAAGTTCAATCTCTACTCTCGCCTTTTTTATCACAAAAGCCTCAGGACAAAGAATCAGTGCTACTGCGGTTGGATCGAAAATCTTAATTCTTGGATCGCCATCTGGTTCTTTAATATGCGAAAACAAGCCGTACAGCCTTTTACCAACCTCACCGCAATTTTTAATTTCTTCCATTTGTTGCGGCGTAATGTGAGTTTTATTGCCAATTTCCAAAGGAGCTACCTTAATTTCAACCCCGCTGTGGAACACTACTTGAGCAGCTTCAGGGTCGCCAGCAATATTATATTCTGCAAGTGGACTGTGATTGCCGCGTCCAATATTGCCACCCATGATTACGATTTGAGCAATATTTTCTACAACGTTTGGATATTGTTTTATTAAAAGCGCAAAATCTGTTAACGGTCCAATGCCGAGCAAAGTTACCTTTTTAGGACTATCCATAATGGCATTGTACATAAGGGTTGCAGCCAGACCTGGGACAAGCAACTGCTCATTTGCCTCAGGAAAATCATAACCTGCGACCCCAGTCTTGCCGTGAACCGAAGCGGCAGAAATCATTGGTGCGACTAGTGGTTGATTTGCACCTGCAACTACCGGAACTTTTGTATGCAAAAATTCTTCTAAATTTAAAGTATTCTGCAGAGTATATTCTAGTGCAACATTGCCCCAAGTTGGCACCAGCATTTTGACATCAAACTCAGAAGCAAACAAGCTGATAGTCATGGCAGCAATATCGTCAATTCCGGGATCTGTAGAAATAATTAATGGCTGTTTTGTCATTTAAATCGTCCTTTCAGCATTTATTCGTGTAAGTTAATCATACCAAAACTCGACTAAACTTGTTGTCTTTATTCAAATAAAAAAGGAATGGGCAACCATTCCTTTTCAATCTTTATAATTTATTTTCTCTTGTCTTCGATGCTGCCATCATTGTGAGCAATGATCACTTCATCGCACATGTCCAAGAACAAGCCGTGTTCAACTACGCCCACCGTATGATCCAAATAGTCAGCCAATCCATGTGGTGCTGGTACCGGATCAGCGGCCAAATCAATGATGTAGTTGCCATAGTGCGTTACGTAGCGCTTGCCGTTTTCATCCTTGCGCCATTGCGGCTTTAATCCTTCCTGCTCGAACTTTCTGAAGTTTTGTTCACAGGAAATTGGCAATACTTCCACTGGAAGCGGGAAGCCGCCCAAACGATGAACTAATTTTGATTCATCGACAATCCAGATAATCTTCTTGGAATTGATGGCGACATTTTTCTCCAAAGTCAATGCACCACCGCCGCCTTTGATGCCGTCCAAATTATCAGCCACTCTGTCGACACCGTCTACCGTCAAATCGGCTTGATCAATATCGGCCAGTTCGTCTACTTTGAAGCCAAGCCCTTCAAGCTGCTTCTTGCTACGGTTGGAAGTGGTGACGATATGCTTTAAAGTGAAGCCCTCTTTTTCTTTTCTCTGTCCCAAGGCATCGATAAAGAAGGCAACGGTTGAACCGGTTCCAACGCCTAAAACCGAACCCGGCTTAACCATTTCTGCTGCCTTAGTGGCTGCTTCTTTTTTTAACTGATCTTGTTGCTTTTTGTCCATTTTATTTCTCCATTAAATCTTTAACTTCTTTTGCTGTTGGAATTGAAGGCTGAGCTCCCAAACGCTGAACGGCAATTGAGGATGCTCGACTGGCGATTACTGCAGCCTGTTCAATATTGGTTAAATCCTTATTTAAATTGCCAGCCAAAAATCCAAGGAAGGTATCACCAGCAGCAGTCGTGTCAACGGCGCTTACTTTAAATGCTGGCACTAATTTTTCGGCAACGGCAGTAGAAATATAAGCACCTTTGTCACCATAGGTGATCACTACATTGCTGACGCCCATTTCATGCAACTTGGCAGCACTAAGCTTTAAATCATTCTCTTCATTGATTTCAATCCCAGTAATTGCGGCACTTTCAGTCTCATTGGGTGTGACAACGTCGGTTAACTGCAGCAATTCTTGTGGAATATTTTTAATTGCTGGAGCTGGGTTTAAGATTGTGACTGCACCTTGCCGCTTTGCCAATTTAAAAGCCTCAATCGTTGCCTCAAGCGGAGTTTCAAACTGAGCAATGACGCAATCTACTTCACCAAGCAAATTGCTTGCAGAATCAATATCTGAAACGCTCAAACTATAATTGGCGCCATGATCAATAATAATGTCATTTTGACCATTGTCATTTAAGGTAATGTAAGCATGACCTGTATTTTGTCCAGCAGTTGTTTGTACATATTCAAGGCTAACACCATAATTTTTCAACTGCTTAAGCATGAATTCACCGGTACTGTCTTCACCAACACGCGAAATAAATTGCGTTTCGGCACCGCTTTTTGCGGCAGCTACAGCTTGATTAGCTCCTTTCCCACCAGCAGCCATCGTTACCTCAGAAGCATTGATGGTTTCGCCTGGTTTAGGAAAATCCTTTACATGCAAAGTTGTATCCACATTGCTTGATCCAACAACAACAATTTTTTTCATCTTATGCAATCCTCTTAATTAAGCATTTTTATCAAGTCAATTATAACAAAAAAGCACTTTTATCGGTGCCTTTTCCATTCTTTTACCATTTATCTTTAAAGCAAAATGCCGCCATTTACAAACCCATGCAGGCGTTTAGCCTCCCACTTGAGAGTATTGGAATCATCAACTTGAGAAATCTTATAGCCAACAAAATATGGGGAAGCGTAAAAACGTGGAATAATCTTGCAGCATGTGCCTTGACCATCATTGATTGGATAGAAAAACAAGTTATAAGAATCCACACCATGTGATAAAACTGAGCGGACATACTGCGTTCCTTTTTGAATTAAATCTGCCCAGATATTCAAATCTTGATTATGGTGCGTCAAAATATTAACTTCTTGATAGCCTTGCACCGGATGGGCCGACAAATTCATTTCAACATCCCCGGACTTGCCTACTTCAAACCCTGTAAAGTTTCCAGCTTCAATATCCCGGTAACCATCTTTGTGATATAAGCCAACGATCTGCATATGCGGATGAGTCAAAGAACCATCTGACTTAGGACCGAAGTTCTTATACCAAAGAACGCTCTCATATTTGCCAAAATTATTCATTTTTTGAAAACATTTGAGCGCAAAAGCCATTAATTCTTCGTTTTCTTCACGGGTATAAGTGGAAACATCCCCTTGGTGGTCGCTAGACTCAATTAAAATGGTTTGGTCAGTATCCTGTAGAGTTGGATACTTGTTCTTGAGCCAGATCATGTCGCCCTTTTTCTCATAAATATTTTCCAAATGAGCTACATTACAGAAAGGACAGCCTGCACTCTTATTGCCCTGCCGGTTGCCATAATCATAATCGTAAGGCTTACGTTTACCAATTGAATAATTATATACTAAGGGATTTTTGTCCATATTCTCACCTAAAAAATAAAATTTATCTACACAATATTTATATTCTTAATTTTAATTTTATTTTGTCAACTGTCAATTAGAAACATTAATTTAAATAGTAACTTCAAAAGTACGTCTTTTATGCTAAAATGAACGCTGTAAGGTTTTAAAAAGAAGGGAGAATAAGTTATTATCATGAAACTTATTCATAAAGCAGCTGCAGTTGCTGCAGTTGCAGCAGCTGCATTAGGCTTGAGTGCATGCTCAAATAGCCAAAGCAGTTCATCATCTACTAAAATTCCAACCAAAATTACTAAGAAGACAACTGTTACTTTTTGGTATTCATTAACAGGTTCCTCACAAAGTGCCTTAAAGAAATTAACGAAAGAATTTGAAAAGAAGAATCCGAATATTACTATTAAGTTGCAGAGCCAGGGTGGCAACTATTCTGACTTGCAAGCCAAGTTAACTTCTGGTCTGCAATCGCCAAAAGATTTGCCAACCATTGCTCAAGCTTATCCAGATTGGCTATATAATGCAGCCAAAAATAAGATGCTGGTCAACCTCACTCCTTATGTTAAAAATAAAAAAATCGGTTGGGGTTCATATAAGAACAGCAAGATCCAAAGTGGACTGTGGAACGGTGCAAAAATCGGTGGAACTCAATACGGCGTTCCGTTTAACAAGTCCGTTGAAGTGCTTTTCTACAACAAGACTTTGCTTGACAAATATGGTGTCAAAGTTCCAACCACAATGGCAGAATTAAAGACAGCATCACAAAAGATCTATGAAAAGAGCAATCACAAGGTTCGGGGCATGGGCTTCGATGCTTTGAACAACTACTACATGCTTTCAATGAAGGAAAACGGCGTTAGCTTCAACAAGAATCTTAACTTTGCTAGTTCCACTTCCAAAAAAGTCATTCATTACTATGCCGATGGCGTTAAGGCTGGCTACTTCATGCAAGCCGGAACTGAAAAATACATGTCTACCCCATTCAGCAACGCTCAAGTTGCGATGTTTATCGGTTCAACTGCTAACGAAGCTTACGTTAAGCAAGGTCTTTCAAAGAAATACACTTACGGCATTGCACCACGTCCAAGCAAGTTGAACGTTCAACAAGGTACTGATATTTACATGTTTAGTCACGCTACTGCTACTCAAAAGGCAGCCGCCTTCATGTATATGAAATTCTTAACCAGCAATTCCTCTCAACTTTACTGGGCTCAACAAACCGGTTATATGCCTGTTAACTCAGACGTTTTAAATTCATCAACTTATAAAGCCGATAAAAGCAGCAAGATACCTGCAATTTTAGCAAAAACTACCAAGAATCTATACTTCTTGCCTGTAACTAAGAACGCTGCCTCTGCTTATGACCAAGTAAATGCCAATATGCAATTTATCCTCGCTCTAGCTGCTAAAAAGCAAAGCTGGAACAGTGCAATTACTACTGGCAAGAGCAAACTGGACAGTTCTTGGAATCAATAGAATATTAAAGTAAACAAAAAGGACTTAGCTTTTCAAGGCTAAGCCTTTTTTTAGTCATTTTTATCTTTTAAAAGGCCTGACTTGTTCAAAAAATCATTAATTTTTGACCAGCCACGCTTGTCTGGCCAACGCTGCTGCAACTCTTTAAATTTGCGATTGGCAAGCTGCCGTATTTCTCCAGCCTGGCCCATTTTTTCAACGGAGTAGGCCAAATCATTTGAGCGGGACAACAATTTATGCTCACTCATGCTTTCCTGCAAAAAGGCGTCGTCAACTTCCCGCAACTTTACATTGCCATTTTTATCAAATTGATAACCACCCCATAAGTGCTGTTTGATTGGTGGCATCTTTTCACTATCAACATAGCACAATTTGCCAATCATATGGTGACTGGCAGTAATTCCTAAAGTTACCGGATCATAGATATCAACATAATTATAAATCTTCTGTCTCATCTCATTCACGCGGTGGCGCTGCCTCTGATCCAGCAGAAGCCAGATATTGGTTCCTTCATAAAGATATGCCCCGGCAATTCGATCTGGATGACGACAATTAGCTAAAGCATACTGCGCATTGATAGCGCCTAAAGAATGACCATAAACGTAGAAGTGCTCACCCTTATATTCATGAATAGTCTGATTAAGCAGATGAGCCGCACTTTTTAGTTGACTAGGAATCTTTCTTTCATTGGCCAGTAATGCGACCAAAATCGGTAAGTTAGTTCGCAGCCATTCATCCCTCCAAGTGGTAGGATTGCCTTTTGCGATACCGTATGAGCCCTTAAAAAGAATAGTAATTTCTCTTGGATTAGCAATTACAAAAGCTCGCAAACCATCTTCTTCATAAACTGAATTAGTGACAATTCCGATAAAATGATGATCGATTTCAACTTTTTGTCCCAATTTCAGTTCTTCGTAAGACTTCTTGGTTAATTCAATTCGCTGTCGATCAGTTAATTGTTTATTAATATCCATCTTTTTTCCTGCAAAAAAATACTAGTTACCTACTTAATCTTAGCATGCAACTAGTATTTTCTTTTGGATTTATTTGTATTTTTTTAGTCCATCTTAAAACGTTTTTGCAAGTAGCTGGCAAACATCGACAAACAGAAGCAAACGATGAAGTACATTACCGCAATAATTACGTACATTGGAATAATATACGTAGTGTTTTGACTATAAATAATTTGTGCGTGGTAAAGAAGTTCAGGCAAAACAATAATCGTTGCCAAAGAAGTATCCTTAACTAAGGAAACAAACTGTGACAATAAAGCTGGAATCATGTTATGCAAAGCCTGTGGCATCACAACGTGATACATTGCCTGACCAAAGGTCATTCCGTTGGAACGGGCTCCTTCCATTTGTCCAGGATCAATTGATGAAATACCACTACGAACAATCTCAGCCAGCATTGCGCCTTCAAAAATAACCAAGGCAATAATCGAAGCCGCCGTTTGATTGGTAACAATTCCCAATTCTGGCAGACCGAAGTATGTAAAGAAAATAATCAGCAGCAAAGGCAAGTTACGAATAATATCAATAACAAAACCTACAATTGCTGAAACATATTTGATCTTCATATAACGCAAGAGACCGAAAATCAATCCCAGGACAAAACTTAAAATAATCGAAATCAGCGAAACATAAATTGTTACCCACAAACCTTGTAATAAGAAGTTGATATCAACCCATGAATAAGCATGAATAAAAGTTTCCATTTTTCTTCCTTCCTATTCTAGTTTGCGAGTTTCTTCTCTAAGTGGCGCAAATAGTAGCTTAATGGCAAGGTCAAAACCAAATAGAACAAGCCAACTACAATATAAGTGTCAATTGTTTGAAAAGACGCAAAGGCAATCAACTGAGCCTGATACATTAAATCAAAACCGGCAACAAAGGCTAAAACTGAAGAGTTTTTGATTAAGTTAACAAATTGGTTGCCTAATGGCGGAATAACAATTTTCATTGCCTGTGGCAAAATAACATAGCGCATTGCTTGTATATAAGTCATTCCGTTTGAACGGGCACCTTCCATTTGGCCCTCACCGATTGAATTAATACCTGAGCGAACCGTTTCAGCAATAAATGCGGAAGTATACAAGGTTAAGCCAATCGTACCTGATTGAAAACCAGAGAGCTTAAAGAAAAAGCGCGGAACAATCAAATAGAAGATCATCACAATGACCAACAAAGGAATATTTCTGAAAACTTCGATATAGATGTGTGCAATAATGCGTTCAAATTTTGGTGGGGCAACTTCAAGCAGAGCAAAGAAAATTCCCAAAATTAAACTAAAAATTAGGGCAATCACACTACACAAAATCGTATTCCAAAAACCTGTTAGAAAACTAGACCAGTTGTTTGTAAGAATCGACCACATTACTTCAACAACTCCTTCACATCAAAGCCTGGAATACCTTTGAACCATTTATTGATTAAACGATTGTAGGTACCATTTTTCTTAAGTTCAGCTAACGCAGTATTCAAATGATTTACCATTTGTGTCTGGCCCTTGTTAACGGCAATTCCATATGGAGCATTTGTATAAACGCCACCAACCAATTTATAGCCAGGATTTTCTTGAGCAATACCGGCAAGCAAACCATTATCAGTAGTCAAAGCAACACCTTGTCCAGCTTTCAAAGCCGACATTGCCTGACCATAGTCATCATATTGAAACACTTTAGCTTTAGGTGCATATTTATGGACGTCGTCAACCGCCGTCGTCCCTTTAACGGCTAAAACGGTCTTGCCATTCAACTGTTTAACATTAGTAATTTTGCTGCTGTTTGGAACCAATAATGAAGAACCAGCTGGGAAGTATGGATTAGTAAAATCAACTTGCTTGGCTCTTTCTTTAGTAATAGTCATCGTTGCCAAAACAGCATCAACGTTATGATTCTTAAGCAAAGGAATTCTAGTGTTGGCAGTTGTCGTTAAGAATTCAGCATGAGCAGAGCTGCCTAACATTTGTTTAGTAAGTGCTTTGGCCAAATCAATTTCAAAACCTTCGATTTTTCCGGTTTTAATATTAGTCAAGCCGAACAACCGAGTATCTGCTCTAATTCCCCAAACAATCGTCTTGCTTTGCTTTACATGTTCGTATGTATTATCGTTTTTCTTCGTACAACCTGCCAAGGCAAAAACCATCATGAATCCTAGCATCAGCAGGATAATCTTTTTTAATTTTTTCATGGTTTACACCCTTAATCTTTGGAAATGACTTTGCTTAAGAATTCACGTGCACGTTCGGTATTTGGATGTGCGAAAAATTCTTCTGGCTTCCGATCTTCCAAAACATGACCTGCATCAAAGAAAATCAAACGATTGCTTACTTCACGAGCAAAGCCCATTTCGTGAGTTACAACAACCATTGTAATTCCCTGTTCAGCAACATATCTCATAACATCAAGCACATCCTGAATCATTTCAGGGTCAAGGGCACTAGTTGGTTCATCAAACAAAATTACCTTTGGCTTCATTGCAAGTGAACGCGCAATTGCAACACGCTGCTTCTGACCACCAGATAATTGTCTTGGATAAGAGTTAATCTTATCGACCATACCAACTTTTTCCAAATATTGCATCGCGATCTTTTTATTTTCATCATCAGGACGCTTTAAAACAATCTTTGGGGCTAAAGTAACATTTTCAAGGACGGTGTGATTATCGTATAAATTAAAGTGCTGGAAAACCATGCCCACATTTTTACGAATTTTATTGATATCGGTCTTTTTATCAGCCAAATCATAGCCAGTAACCAGCAATTGACCTTTATTGATCTTTTCCAGACCATTCATCGTACGAATAAGCGTACTTTTACCTGCACCAGAAGGTCCAATAATAGAAACAACTTCACCTTCATTAATTTTTAAATTAATATCCTTCAAAGCGTGAAACTTGCCGTAATATTTATCAACATGTTTAAATTCAATGATTGGTGTCATGGGTCCTTATCCCTTCCTTTAAATTCATATAACTATTATTCTACCTTTTTTTCAGAAAATGTAAAAGAAATCTTAATTTATTTCCAAACATTTTTATGATGCGTTCTACTTATTGTTCACTATTTACTAATCATTTTTAAATTCGTACACTCAATTATCCGGTCTTCAATTGCTTGCAGTCGATTCTTTTGCACAAAGTATTGTCATGATCAGTCTTTATCGTTAAGATGATATTGAAATGAAAAAAGGAGAATAACATGACACAACTTGATAAACCTGTAATTATCGGCATTGCCGGTGGTTCAGGGAGTGGTAAAACAACGATCGCACATGAAATTGCTGATGAAATTAATGATGATGACCATATCACCATTTTGACGCAGGATTCTTACTATAAAGATAATACTGGTGTTCCAATGGCTGAAAGAAAGAAGATCAATTATGATCATCCAGATGCTTTTGACATGCCGCTTCTTGAAGCTCAGCTCAATCAGCTGCTTCATCGCAAGCCAATTGAAATGCCAACTTATGACTTTACCGCCCATACTCGCAGTGAAAAGACCATCTATGTCGAACCATCCGATATCATTATTTTGGAAGGGATTCTGGTTTTATCCAATGAAGCTATCCGCAATCTGATGGACATTAAAGTATATGTCGACACTGATGACGACATTCGCTTTATCAGACGATTGGAGCGGGATATGAAGGAGCGCGGCCGTTCTCTTGACTCCGTTATCAATCAATACTTAAGCACAGTTAAGCCGATGTATCATCAATTCATTGAGCCTACCAAGCGCTATGCTGACATCATCGTGCCTGAAGGTGGAGAAAACGATGTGGCAATTGACATGCTGACAACGAAAGTCAGATCTGTTCTTTCCCACAAATAATGAATACAAAAAAAGCCTATTAGTTCTGATTTTGCCAGGCACATAAGAAGTCCACATTAACGGGTATATTAAGTCATAAACCTCGATTGCCGTCCATGAGATGGTATAAGCAAACATAATCACAATTTCATTGCTGGTAACACACGTTAAAGCCATGAAAATTGCCGTCATTGGTGGTAAAATCAACAAAGTTTTGCGGTAACCCAATTTGTGAACAGTGGCAATCATCAAAGACATCAAGATTGCCGTTGCGGCATTAAAAATATTCAAACTTGAAATTAATTGTGGTGCAACAATTTTGTAGTAAGAAAGAGCTGCATCATTGGTAATTCCAGTGACTGCACCTAAAATGCCATATATCAAAAGGTAAATGATGATATTTCGTTTATAACGCGGATTCCAGTTCTTTATAGCCTCCGCTTCCTCTTGTTTTCACTTACTGGTCAAAAAATCCTCTCCCTTTCGCAACTGTAAGCGCTTATCTCTACCTATTATTATTGTAGAACTAAAAGAGAGAAGTAAAAAAACGCTTATGAAAGTTCAGGCTTCAAAATTCGATCAAACAAATTAGTAATCAGCTTAACTAGGACACCATCAAACAGTAAGGCAGAAATAATTCCAGCAATAAACATTGCAACCTGTAAATTGAAGCTGTATTTATACCAGCCATACAAGAAATATTGTGGAATATAAGCACCAAGATTGGCAAAAAAGGCACCAGTTAAGACGCTTGCCCATGAAAAGTTGATATAACGCTTTTTCTTAGGGAAAAAACCTATTTCATTAGCAGCACCCTGAATCAGTCCTTCCAAAACCGTCAGCGCGCCCCATTGCCCGCCCAATGCCATTTCAACAATAGATGCCAATACTTCGCCAATTGTGCCCGATCCGACCGTGGGAACAAAATACATTGCAAGCGGTGCTGCCATAAACCACAGACCAGAAAATATCATATCCATCACTGGTGCATAACCTGTGGGCAAAAGCGCTAATTTACACAGATTATACAAATTGTTGAATCCATAAGTATAGACTACGCCCATGATTATTCCAATCAGTGCTACCAAAATAACTGCTTTAACATCCCATTTCGATGATCTTTTAAACATAAAAAATACTCCTAACTAGCTAATATTAATAAGCCAAATAGGAGTACAAGTTATTTGCATTATTTCACTTCCCTTGCGCAAGTATTATCTTGTTCAGGTTCAAAGGGTATCATCTCAGCTTAACAGCACCCCTAGCGGCTTACTATTCATTAATTCATCTCATTTATTATAACATATTTAATCAAAAGCAGTTTGATCAGTATACAACTTATAATAGAAACCATGTTCTTTTAGCAGTTTTTCATGGTTGCCTTCTTCAATTACCGTACCGTTTTTCAGTACTTCAATTTTATCTGAATTCAGGATCGTCTTTAAGCGGTGGGCAATAACAAAACTCGTTCGGACAGCAATCACTTCATCCATTGAAGCATCAGGTTTGCCATAACGAATATTGTCAGCAATTGTCCCCGTAAACAAAACGGAGTCCTGCAAGACGATGCCAATCTTATCTCGCAGCGTCTTCAGCTGAATTTGCCGCAAATCCGTTCCATCATAAGTAATTCTGCCCGAATCAACATCATAAAAACGATTCAGCAGGTTCATAATTGTCGTCTTTCCAGAACCGGTTGGTCCAACTAAGGCGACCGACTTGCCTTTATGCACAGTAATATTAACGCCGTGCAAGATCTCCTTATCTTTATTGTAGCCAAAATGAACATTTTCCAGTTTTAATGCCGTCTGCAAACTGCCAATCTTTTTTACCATTTGGCACTGCATCTTCATCAGGCTGCTCTTCAACCTCAGCTAATCTTCTGGCACCGGTCAAAGCTAATTGAATCATTGAATAAATTGAAGTTACTTGAGTGATTGGTTCGAAGTATGTTTGCGAATATTCAACGAAAGTTACAATCAAGCCCAAACCAATAGCTGCAGAAACTTGACCTGAAATAATCATCCATGCACCCATTGCAATCACGATCGCTAAATTGAGTAAATTTATGTCCTGCCGCAGTTAACTGACAGAATTTTACTCGCTTATCGTGAGAATCAACAATCAATTCCAAGTAGCCTTGGTCTTTTAAGATTTTTATGCCTTTATTGATTGACTGCTTTGGCAAATCGCCTAATTCGGCTAGTTATTTTTGCGTTAGCCGTTTGCGAATGAGCAATTCGTACATTATCAAAGACAGATAATCGTTCAGGCCATTCTTTTGATTCCACTCAGAATAATATTGACTGCCGCGACTGAGTGAAATATTCAACTTTTCAGTGATACTGATGTTCATATTAGTCTTCTTGTGTACTATAGTTGCTAAATATATTAGTACACGCAGGGACTACTGCCAACTAAGATAAAAATAAAGCTGCACTTCAAAAAGAAGTACAGCTTTTCAAATGTATGAACAAATTATCTTAGACTAAATTACTTTTGAAGTTTGGCCAAAATCTTGTCATATTGCCGAATAATATCGAAATTTGAATCCTTAGAACTTACATAGCCGTAGTGTGAATAGATGCTTTCAATAATCTTTCTGCCCTTCTTAGACTTTGCAATTGCTTTGAAGGCTTTGGCAAGCTTTTTTCTGAATTTATAGCTCATATCATGACGAACCGAAATCGTATCATTAGGAATTGGCTTGGTAAAGTAAATAGGCACAACATCCTTCATTACTTTAGGATCATCTTGAGCAGCTATTGGACGAGCATCCGCGAAAGTGAAGGCAGCATCGACATCTCCATTTTCAACAGAAATAATTGCTTGGTCATCACCTTTAATTTGAACGAGCTTGCAAGATTTAAGAACGTTCAAACCTTTTTTATACAGCTCTACAATTGGGAAAATATAACCAGAAGTTGAAACTGCATCTTGAACACCAATCGTCTTGCCTTTCAAATCTTTCCAGGACTTGATCTTAGAACCTTTTTTAACATAAATTCCGGCACGGTATGAGTGGACTAAAGTGTGATTTACAGTACCACTTGGTTCATTATAGCCATAACGCTCAGCTTGCAGAAGAACATCAGCAATTTTCTTCTTGTGCGCTAAAACGTAAGTAGCTGGCGGCATGAAACCGACATCAACTTTTTTAGAAGCCATTCCTTCAATCATTCCGTCATCATCAGTTGAAACGATAACACGAACAGGAATGCCCAATTGTTTCTTAAGCAAAGCTGCCAGCGGTTTTGCTTTTGCCTCTATCTTATTTGCTTGAACAGACGGAACAAATTCAACAGTTAATTCTTTTGGCGTATAGGTCTTGTTGCTGCTTGAACTTTTGCTGCCCGAACAAGCAGTTGCCATTAAAGCCGCGCCGACGGCGACGATCCCAACAATAAATCTCTTAAATTTCATTTTTATTCTCCCTAAAATTCGTATTATTTGAATTTATGCCTCGAGTATAGCAAAGCTCATCATAGTTTTCAACACATTTTATTAACATTATAGGCTTTTTATTCATCTAATATTCGTTTTTAGTAAAAAGAAGCAAGCAGCTTTTAATTTTCATTAAATTTTCTTAGAAATTATGTAATAAGATAAATGCATTATCAAATAAGGAGGAGTTTACGTGAACAACAAAAAGCCAATTTGGAAACGAAACTTACTAGTGCTCTCAATTGCGGTTTTTATCGCTGGAATCGCCTTTTCGGAAGTTATGCCGTTTTTGCCGCTCTATATTGACACTTTAGGGACTTTTACTCATCAGCAATTAAACTTCTGGTCCGGCTTTGTCTTTTCTGGCATTTATTTTGTTTCGGCAGTTGTATCACCTTGGTGGGGCAAGCTTGCAGATAAAAAAGGACGCAAGCTGATGACTTTGCGTGCTTCACTGGGAATGGCGATTGTTCTTGCTGCAATGGGATTAGTGACAAATGTTTGGCAACTGTTCTTCTTGAGAATGCTGCAGGGATTTTTTGCTGGCTTTGTTTCCAACTCCAATGCCTTGATTGCCACTGAAACGCCTAAACAAAATTCCGGACAAGCCTTAGGGACAATGGCATCTTCCTTTACGGCAGGCAACTTGCTCGGGCCTTTTGTTGGTGGAGCCTTAGCCTCAATGTTTAGCTATCGGATTACATTCTTTATCACTGGTGGTCTTTTACTAATCTGTTTCTTGCTTTCACTCTTCTTTGTCCATGAAGAGGGCTTCAAACCAGTAACAGAGAAGAAATTGGACAAAGCAAGCGGCGTTATTCATGAACTTAAGAGTCCTGCCCTTATTTCTGGACTGTTGCTTACTACATTGATTATTCAAGCGGCAAACAACTCTATTAATCCAATTGTTTCCCTTTATGTCAGACAATTAATGAACAATCATGGCAATGTCGTCTTCATTTCAGGCATTATTGCCGCCTTACCGGGAATTGCAACCTTCTTAGCTGCTTCACGTTTTGGCGCATTAGGCGATAAAATCGGAACGCAAAAGATAATCATTGCTGGATTTATTGGTGCTACAATTCTCTTCTTTTTAACAGCCTTTGTGCAAAATACTTTGGAATTGTGTATCCTGCGTTTTTTGGTTGGCTTTACCGATGCTTGCCTGTTTCCTCAAGTGCAAACTATGCTAACCAAAAATTCACCAGGCAAAGTTACAGGAAGAATTTTTTCATGGAATCAGTCTGCAATGTATATCGGTAATATCGTTGGACCGCTTCTGGGATCGACGATTTCCGGCTTTTCAAGCTACAGCATGGTCTTCATCGTAACTGCCGGAATCGTGGTTTTGAATTTAATCTTGTTTAGAATCAACGTTATTAGAAATATGGGATAAATTTTTACTACAAATAATCCTGCAGGCAAAAGTTAAAATAGTAATTGACAAATTTATTAAAAGCTAGTTAAATAAGAGGCAAATAGGAATGATGACCTTTAAAGTTAGTCCCGTGAGGCTAAGAAGGAAATCTGCGTTAGTCATGCTTTTTGTGCATGCTCCAGAAAGACCATCTTGGACTCAGTGTCCAGAATGGTCTTTTTCTTTTCCGGTCATCATCATGAAAGGAAGATGTTATGTCAAAACAAATAGTTGACGCAATCGGAATTAAGCGTGCTTTGATGCGAATGACATATGAAATTGTCGAACGCAACAAAGGAACCAAAAACTTGGTTTTGATTGGAATTAAAACTCGTGGTTTATATCTGGCCCAAAGAATTGCCGGAAATTTGAAACGCCTGGAAGACGTCGACATTCCTGTAGGCGCCCTCGATATTTCCAAGTATCGTGATGATTTGCCAGAAGATGAAAAAAAGAGCATGATTCATAATCAACAGCTTGATTTAGATATTACCGACAAAAACGTAATTTTAGTTGACGACGTTCTGTTCACCGGTCGGACAATCAGAGCTGCACTTGATGCTTTAATGGATCAAGGTCGCCCTGCCAAAATCAACCTGGCAATTTTAGTTGATCGCGGTCACCGCGAATTGCCAATCAGACCTGATTTTATTGGAAAAAACATACCAACTGCTGTCGATGAACAAGTTAAGGTTTCGCTAACCGAAGTTGACGATCAGGATGCAATTTCTTTAATCAAGTAATGATTAACAAAATTGGGAGTAAAAATGAACAAGAATAATATGAAAAACTTTCGCAATCCGGATGCGATTTTAGATGTTTATGAAAAGCCGGAATTTGCGCAAGGTGTCCTGCTTTCATTGCAGCACATGTTTGCCATGTTCGGCTCAACGGTTTTAGTACCGATTTTAATCGGAATTAGTCCAAGTATCGCTCTTTTATCTTCAGGCGTTGGTACTCTGGTGCACATGCTTTGCACTCACTTCAAGATTCCTGCATACTTAGGTTCAAGTTTTGCCTTTGTAGCTACAATGCAAGCTTTAATGAAAACAGATGGCTATCCAGCCGTAGCCCAAGGTGCGATTGCTGCTGGTTTGGTTTACGTAGTCGTTTCAATCATCATCAGCCAAATTGGTTCAGCTTGGGTAAATAAAGTTTTGCCACCAATCGTTGTTGGTCCAATCATCATCGTTATCGGACTTTCATTGGCTACAACTGCTGCTAACGATGCCATGCTTAAGAATGAAAAATACGATTTAACCTACTTCGGCGTCGCAATCTTCACTTTGGTAATGACTTTGATCTTCCAAATGTACTTTAAAGGCTTCACTAGTTTGGTTTCAATCATGCTTGGTATCATCTGCGGCTACTTGCTCTCCTGCGCTCTGGGAATCGTTGATTTCTCTGGCGTACAAAAAGCTGCCTGGTTCTCACTGCCAGCACTTGATATGCCTGGTATTTCCTACCACTTCAAGTGGTATCCAGCTGCTATTTTGGCAATGGCTCCAATTGCCTTTGTTACTATGACTGAACACATGGGCCACATTATGGTTTTGAATTCCTTGACCAAGCGTGACTTCTTCAAAGACCCAGGTCTTCACCGGACAATGCTGGGTGATGGTCTGGCAACGATTATTGCTGGTTTCATTGGTGGTCCTCCTACAACTTCTTATGGTGAAAACATTGGTGTCTTGGCAATGACCAAGGTTCACTCAGTTTACGTTTTAGCTGGTGCCGCTGTTTGTGCCATCATCTTCAGTTTCGTAGGCAAGCTTGCCGCTGTCATTGAATCAATTCCAATGTCAGTAATCGGTGGGATTTCATTCCTGCTTTTCGGAACAATTGCTTCTAACGGTTTGAAGATCCTAGTTGATAACAAGATTGATTTTGGTGAAAAACGCAACATGCTGATTGCTTCAGTTATCTTAGTAATCGGTATCGGTGGTGCCTACTTGCAACTTGGCAACTTCCAATTGACTTCTGTTGCTCTTTCAACCATTATCGGTATGATACTTAACTGGATTTTGCCAAAACAATCTGCCAGTGAAAAAGCCTTGGAAGAAAAGAACAAGGAAAAACAAGAAGGTAAAATTTACCAATAAAATTACCCATTTTGAATATCCAAAAAAGAGAGGCAATCAACTTGCCTCCCTTTTTCTTATTTCTTTTGATGTTTATGGTGCAGATAAATAATTTCCCCGGTAATAATTACAATTAACCCGCTAAAGCAAACAGATAATCCATGGGTATCAGGAAAAAGTTCTCGTGCAGAAATCCTTGTCTATCAACATATTCCACTGAAATGGACTTAATAAAAAGGCACAACGCACCCATTAGCATAATGGCAAAACCAATAATCATGGTAACCATATTGAACTTTGCCTTACGATTTTCATCCGTATCTTTGATCAGCTTTTCTGTCATCTTGTTCATATTCTCGTCTCCTAAAATCAATTTATCTAGAGAGATATGAAAAATAGAACTAATCTCAATCAGCATTTCAAGATCAGGCAAATTACGGTCATTCTCCCAATTAGAAACGGCTTGTCTAGAAACACGCAGCTTGCTGGCAAACTGACTTTGCGATAATCCCTTTTCTTGGCGCAGCTGCTTAATTTGATCACTAAATTTCATTTTTTCACCTCTCATTTAGAATCTTAGGTCGACTCTTTTTGTCAAACAAGAAAGCGTCACTGGCATAGACGACAGCGACGCTTGACACTTTATTTTTCTACTTTAAATTAATAAAAGCCAAAGCTCATCTGCTTTAAAGCTTTAACAAATCCAGATTTATTAAATTTTTTGCCTGTAGTCAAAGCTTCAAACTCTCCATCTTGATCTTTTAATTTTTGATCGGTACGATGGAAGCCATCACGCTCATAAAATTTGAAACGACTCACTCTCTGCTGATAATTTTTGGCAGTTGGCACAACCGGCTCAATATCAATCACAATTGCCTGGTCCGGATATTGCTTCTCCAAAAGAGATAATATTTTCGTACCATAGCCTTGACCTCGCAAATCCTTGTTGACGGCTAAGTAAGTCAAATAAACGGTTGAATCGCTAATGACATAATAGGCAATACCACAAAACTTGTCTTCATCATAAAGCACATTCTTGCCCGTAAACAGAATATGCTTTTTAACTAATTCTTCTTTTGGTTATAGTGGAAATTTAAAAACAGCGCAATAATCAATAAAATAGTTGAGCACAACATAATGTCTCGCAATCCAGTATAGAAAATATTGCGCATGATTGGCAGCAGTTCAATTGGCAAGTGAACCGCTGCCTTGGCATCACTCAACTTATTCATCATGCCCATCGTTACTTCATGATTCGTTGACACGCCTCTAGCTAAGGCTAAATTCATGATTACGCCATAAATCGCAGCCATAACCGTTTGAGCCAAAATTCTAATTAAATAGGACAAGGAAGTTGCAGGTGCCATATTTTCCTCACCCGCATCAACTTGAACCTTTACCTGCAATAAAACAAAGATAAAACCTACACCAAAACCAGAAAAAGTAGCTAAAGCCGTAATTATCCAGAAGCTTGTATCGCTCGGTATTAGGACCATTGAGAGGCTAGAAATCAGCATGCAGATAATTGCCATGAAGATTAATGTTCGGTCGTTAAAGCGCTCTTTAAGCGGGTTAACGACCAAAGTACCAACTGTATCTGCGATTGAGTTGGGGATCAGAGTCATCCCACCGATTAAGGCTGTGGTTCCCAATAGCCCCTGTGCCCACATTGGCAGGTAAGTATTTACCGCTAAAAAGGCGCCCCAAGTAAAAGTAAAAAGAAGCAGATCGCCGACCAAAGCCTTATTTTTAAACATGCTAATTGGAATTACCGGATTCTTTTCATGAATTTCGTATTTGAAGAAGAAAATCAGAATGACAATTCCTAAAATAATCAAGCCAAGAATAATCGGCAGACTGGCCATCCCCAGCAACTGAATTCCTAGTAAAAATGATACTAAACCGCAAACTACCAAGAGTGAACCCCAAAGATCAAAGTGGGATTTTTCTCTAACTGCAGTATCTCGATAGTAGCAAACAGACAACAGTGCCGCAATTAAGCCAATTGGAATATTGATATAGAAAACCCAATGCCATGAAAAGGAGTCAACCAGATACCCGCCAACTAATGGACCAACAATTGCTGCAACACTGAAACTGGCACCAATATAGCCCAAGATCTTCGTTCTCTTTTTAATATTGGTAAAAATCTGCCCCGCCATAATATACGGAATCGATCCCATACCACCGGCTCCGATTCCCATGACCGTCCGGGCAGCTAAAAAGAAATACATATTTTGAGCAAGTCCTTGAAAGAGTAAACCTAAGACAAATAAAAGCAGAGATAATTCAAAGGCAGCCTTATTGCCGATTTTTTCACCCACTTTGCTCCAAATCGGCGTTGAAACCGACATCCCGAGCAACATAAGTGCAATAATCCAACCCATAAATTTAATACCATGCAAATCAGCAATAATAGCCGGAATAGCCGTGTTGATTATCGTACTATCTAATCCAGCCATGACATTCGCCAAAATCATCGCATAAGTTACCATGGTAACCTGCTTCTTAGTCATAACCTCACCCTTTTCTAAAAAATGCCAAAAATAAAAAGATTGAGACATTTTTCTCAACCTCTTTATGCTCTATCAATAATTATGCTTGCTAATTCTAATTATGACAAGTATTTTTTGGAAGATTTCTTTCAGTTGTAATAAAAATTAAGCGCTGTGGCAATAAAAAGCAGAATGCAGGATACAAGCATGATTTCTTTAATTCCTGAGTGAAAAATCACTCTCATTTCTGGAAGCAAATGCTGTGGCAATGTTTTTGCAGTTGTCGCGTCACTCAATTTGTTCATCATGCTCATCGTAATATCTCGATGGTTGGCAATTCCGTGCTCAAGCGAAAGATTCATGATGACCCCATAAATCGCGGCCATCATTGTTTGTGCCAAGATTCTGATCAAATATGAAGTAGACGTTGCTGTTGGCATATCTTTCATTCCCGCATCAACCTGTACTTTAACTTGCAGGACAACGAAAATAAAGCCAACTCCGATTCCGGAAAAGGCAGCTAAAACTGTTAACAGCCACAGAGTCGTCTGCAACGTTGCTAAAAACATCCCGCCTGAAGAAATCAGCATCGTGATAATCCCGATCATCACCAAGGTAAAAGTACGCACATGCTCCTGAATGGTTGCAACAGTCTGCGATGCGGTAATTTCTACAATTGAATTAGGTATCAGCGTCATCCCACCAGCTAGAGCCGACATTCCTAGCAATGCCTGAGCCCACATTGGCAAATAAGTATTGATGGCAATGTATGCTCCCCATGTAAAGGCAAAGAGCATGAAATCACCGTTTAGATCATGCTTTTTAAAAATTGTTAACGGAATAATTGGATTTTGTGCTCTTTTTTCTCTCTTAAAGAACGCAAAGGCCGCTGCAATACTAATCAAAATCAACAAGGCAACAATCCAGTTAGAAGTTATCCCCAACAATTGAATACCTAGCAAAAACAAAATTAGGCTGCTAACCAATAAACCAGCACCTGGCAAATCAAAGACTGGTGAAGTCTTAGGCGAAACCGGCTTATAAAAGATTAAACAAATCAGTAAAGCGATAACCCCAATTGGAATATTGATGTAGAAGACCCAGCGCCAAGATAAGGCATCAATCAAGTATCCGCCCACTAATGGGCCGAGAATTGCAGCACCGTTAAAACTAGCAGTCAGCAAGCCCAAAATTTGTGTCCTGCGTTTAATATTTTTAAAGACATAGCCAGCAATAATGTATGGCAGCGAACCCATACCGCCGCCACCAATTCCCATGATCATTCTTGATGCCAAGAAGAAGTAGATATTTGGTGCAATGCCTTCAAGCGCCGAACCAAGAACAAACAACAACAAAGAAATTTGAAAGGCTGCTTTATTCGTAATTTTTTCGCCAATTTTGGTCCAGATTGGAATCGACACCGACATCCCTAACAAGTAAACGGCAACGATCCACCCCATGAATTGTATCCCATGCAAATTTGAGACAATTGCTGGAATAGCCGTGTTGGTTATCGTTCCATCTAGACCGGCCATCACATTTCCCAGCATCAGTGCGATGGTTACCATTTTGATCTGCTTTTGAGTCATTATTTGCCCCGCTTTTTGAAAAAAGAAAACACATGTATTACACATGTGTTTTAATGAATCATTTTTATTATAAGCTAAATTCTTCTTTTATCCTACTTGCTGTATACTTCTTTTTTCAAAACACCAATATAAGGCAAATTGCGGTAAAAACCATTATAATCCAAGCCATAGCCAACTAAAAATGCGTTTGGTGCCGTAAAGCCAAAATAATCAGCGTGAAAATCGACTACTCTGGTTTCTGGCTTGTCGAGCATGCAGCAAGTTTCGACGCTCTTAGCACCACGCTTTTTCATTAAATCGAACAAATACTTCAAGGTTCTGCCCGTATCAATAATATCTTCCATGAACAAAACCGGGCGTCCTTTAACATCTGACTTAATATCTTGAGTGACAGTAACCTTGCCAGTTGAACTAGTTCCAACATAGCTTGAAACTTTGATCGGATCAACGGTTAATTTAAAATCGAGGCGTTTAACCATGTCCGCAGCAAAAATCATTGCTCCGTTCATAACTGGAATAACGATTGGCTGTTGGTCCTTGTATTTCTTATCCAGTTGCTGAGCCAGCTCGTCCATTCTCTTATTTAATTGCTCTTGATTAAATAAAATTTTTTCAATATCGTTGTTCATTGTTTCTCCCTCTCGATTAATCAATGATCAGATTTTACCACATAAATTGACTTTTTTCATGACTTTTAGATAAATTATTCATATTTTTACAGATTTATTAGAATAATATCTATTTAATTGTTCGTCTTTTGAAAAAAATAAAAAATAAAAAGGACATTATTAAGAGTGCTTTTAACGCTCAATTTGAACGAGTTTGCCTATCACGCTTTGTGGGACATCGCCTAAAGCCGGTCGGTTGGCACTGCTCACGAGTCTGGTCCGCTACCCTTGGTCTTCCCTTATCGTTACGCGACGTTGGTACCGTTTTAGGGCTTCCTCGTCAGAAAATTACGGCTGGGAAAGAACTCGTACACTACTTTTGTACTCCCTGCAAGCCAACCAAATCTAATCAAAAGCGCACACGTAACTTTCCTTATCATGCACCTAACAAATGGCAGCAATTCAAACAGTACAACCAACGTGACGTTGAAGTTGAAATGGAAATCACCCAGAAGCTCGAACGCTTTCCCGTTACAAAAAATGAATGGGGAAACTACTGGATGGATCAGGATATCAATGATCGTGGTATTCGGATTGATCAACAACTGGTTAACAACGCCATCAGATGCCAGAAAAATTTCCACGATCAATACTTGCAAGTTTCGCAGAAACTAACTGGCCTAGCCAATCCCAACTCACCATTACAGTTGAAGGATTGGCTTCATCAACAGGGAGTAAAAACTAATTCGCTCTCGAAGGCTGCAGTAGCTCAGCTTTTACATACTACTACTGATACGGTCCATCAAGTTCTAAGTCTGCGTCAGCTGTTATCAAAATCTAGTGTAAAGAAGTATCAGGCAATGCAAAAAGCAATGTGCCAAGATGGTCGTGTCCATGGACTCCGGCAATTTTATGGTGCCAATCGGACTGGCCGGTGGGCTGGGCACTTAGTACAAGTACAAAACCTTCCTCGAAATTCAATGCCTGACTTAGAGGACATCTACTGTGCATCCGCTAGTCAGATGTTCGGGGTTCCCGTTGTTAAACATGGAATCAATGGTGGACTCCGGCAAAAGGGTAAGATTGCTGAGCTTGCACTAGGCTATGGTGGTTCCATCGGTGCACTCAAAGCGATGGGTGCCATTAAATTGGGTTTAACCGAGGAAGAATTACCCCCGTTAGTACAAATGTGGCGTAATGCCAGTCCTCATATAGTGCAGTTTTGGTGGGATATCGACAGAGCAGCAAAAGAATGCATTAAAACACATCTACCGCAAACCACTCACGGAATGAAGTTTATTTATCGTAGTGGCTGTATGTTCTTACGATTACGGTCAGGTCGCAACCTTTGCTACCCCCAACCCAAGATTGGTACTAACCGTTTTGGTAGCGAATCAATTACCTTTATGGGTATTAACACTGTTAAAAAGTGGTCCCGTATTGAAACCTATGGGGCAAAGCTCGTTGAAAACATTGTCAAAGCAGCCAGTCGTGACTTGTTAGCTGAAGCAATGCGACGCTTAGAAGCTACTGGTAACTCTATTGTCATGCACATCCATGATGAAGCCGTGATTGATGCTCCAGCTGATCGTTCATTAGAAAAAATAGTCAAGATTATGACCGATGACTACAATCCACGTAAGGATCTGCAGCCGGGTGATCTCGACTACGAAAAGTTAAAACGTTCAATGAAAGAGTTCGGCTACGTTGATCCAATAATCTGGAACCAACAAACTGGTCACGTAGTCGGTGGACACCAGCGATTAAAGATTCTCCAGGATGAAGGAATCAAAGAAGCTGAGTGTGTAGTCGTCAACTTAGGCGAAGAGAAAGAAAAAGCGCTGAACATTGCGCTCAACAAGATCAGCGGTGATTGGGATAAGGATAAGTTAGTTTTGTTGATGACTGACTTGCTTGCTGCCGAAGATGAGAGTTATGAATCTAAGACCTCTGTAGAGGTAGTAAAACATGTTCGCAAATATGTAGAGAAACATACTAACTCTAATCCATGGAAATACTATGAGTCTACAATGGAAAGCATCATTGCTAACCATGTTGAAAATATGACAGACTTAGAAAATTATAATTATCGTTTGGCTGGCAAGAAGCATAAGCCTGTTCAACAGCAACTCCCACTTCTGTCTGTAGTAAACAATAATGGGAAGAAGTATAAGACTAAATACTACCATGGAAAACTAGTAGAACAAGGCACTGATTGGTCAAAGAAAAAAACAAAAACGTATACTGCTGAAGAATTAGATGCCCAAGCGCGTAATAGTCTTCACATGAAGCCTGATGAGCCGTTTACTGGAAAATGGGCTACTATGACACCTGCTGAACGTAGTGCTGAAGCTTTACATGAATGTTTTGTTGCACTAGAAAAAGGGGTAGATTTGTAAAAGAATTGATACTAATGGAAAAAATAATATAAGGCTAAATATTACCACTTATTAAATTATTTAGTTCGTGTAAACATAGCTTTTTTAGTAGTCTGTAAGTTTCTTTTACTTTGAATATATATTTTAACAGTGATTATCAAAACTAAAGCTTCTATAATTAACAAACCTAATAAGGCATATTGAATGTTGCTAAAACCAGAAATACTAGTTAAAAAAGTCGTCATAATTGGTGCCGTTATCATTAAAATTGTATTCAATAACCCGACGCTGGAAGCTAAAATTTTATGATCGACAGTTGTTACTAGCCATTGAGTTAGTTTAATAGAGCCTAAACTAGCAGTTACTGCTAACGAGAAATAGAAAGGCAAAATTACATAAAGATTAGCAATTAAAGCACCACTAGTAACTCCAAAACCAAAGATCAAAGCTAGAATAATAACAGTAAAAATAGAAACTTTTTTAAACAATTGTGGACCAAACATACTACCTAAGGCGGCACCAATACTGATAATTACCCCAATAATAGCAATTGTGAAACTATAAGTAGAAATAATCATCGTAGAGCGATGACCAGCCATGACAATTGGGATTAAAGCTTCCATGGCATCCAAAATGCCATTTAAAATAGCTATGATCAGTACGACACTCAATAAGCTATGCTGTTTTCTAACCTGTTTATAAGAAGTTTTCATAGTTTCCCAGAAATTTTTCTTATTTATTTCTTGATGTTCAAGTGATTCCCCCTTCTTCTGATGTATATAGCCGACTCTTAAATAAAGAAAACCGGCAATTAAAAAGGTTAAAGCATTGAAGTAGGCTAAGCTAGAGTAAGACATAAACAGTAACAAACCGGCACCAGCAAATTGAGCCACTGTATTAATTACTTCAGCAACACCACTAGTAAAGCCTTCAGCAATACCAAAATCTTCTTTACCAACAATATCGGCCACCAAGGGAGAAACTAAACCACTTGAATATGAGCCAAATGTATCAGAGATAAGGTTAATCAAAATAACGGCTAATACCAAGATCCAGTCATTTAAATGACTAGCAAAGAGCAAACCAACGACAAAATACAGAATAAAACGAATCATACACATTAAGAAGATATTTTTAAATTTGTGATGAGTCCGATCAGCTAAATAACCGCCGAAAATATCAAAAAATCTTGGAATTGCTTCTGAAATGGCAATTAGTGATAAAGCAAGCGAGTAGTTTTGTAATTTACTAGCATAAGTCATTAATGCTAAATAAAAGAGAATATCACCAGCACTGGATAGAAAACTGGCAATAGAAAATTGACGATAGTCTTTGTTTTTTAGGAAAATATTCATAATAGTTGACTCTTTCTTACTTAGTTTTCACAGATTATAATAGAAGTCCTATAATAAAAATACGAAAAATGTCGTATTCGAAAGCTTTAAGGAGATACAAAATGACCATTGGAGAACTTTTAAAAGAATATCGACTTAGCCAAAATAAAAAACAAAAAGATTTTATTGGACAAATTATAAGTACATCTTATTATTCTAAAGTAGAAAAAAACATTCATCGAATTACCGCAAGTGACCTATTAGCATTATTGCGCTATAATGACATTTCACCGTGGGACTTTTTTAACCGGTTGGATCAAGATGACCAATTCAAATATCAACAGTTGCGAGACTTTAATGATTTAATGTTAGATGCTTATTATAATAATGATAAACGAGAACTTGAACACATTAAAAAGTTAATTGATCAAAGTAGTTTAGCTAAGAAAGACAAGCAAGAACAAAAATTACTAGTTGATGGTTGGCTGGAGTCAATGAAAGGATCAGATGAACGACCCAACAATGAAGTCAGAAGAAAAATAAAGGAACAAATTTTTAATATCCCTAATCTTAATGAGGCTAAGATAACCTTATTTTGTAATTTTATGCGATTCTTTGACTTAAATACTGATAAGATGATAGCTACACAAATCATTAATCAATATCAAAAGGAAAATGATATTGATATTCAAGAGAAAATTCTTGCGGTTATTATTAATATACTTGTTTTTACTATTGAGCAACATAAACTAAACGATGTAAACTTTTTTATTCAAAGCGCGACGCAAATTAAAACTAATCCTGATCTCTTCTTTTATAAGAATGATTTATTATTTTTTGAAAATTTCATTGAATATCTAAAAACTAATAATAAGAAGGCATTAGACAAATGCAAGATTGCGATAAATAATTTTAATCTTCTAGGTATGCCAGAATATGGACAACAAATTCAGCTATTTTTTGACAAATACGAGAAATAGTTACTTAAAAATTTAAAATGTTAAAAATGTCATATTTGAAAAATAATTTCGAATATGACATTTTTATTTTGCTTTGGTTTTTATAGGTATATTAGAACCGTAATCAAGAAAGGAAGAGTTAAAAAATGAAAATTAATCCTTTGGATGTCACGGTTAAAGTGATTATGAAGCATTGAATTTAATCTCAAGGAGATGAATAAATAATGTGTTTTATGAGCGGAATTCATATTGGTCCACCACCATACATTGGAACTTGGTAAACCGAATGAAGAAAAAGAAAAAAGCAATTAATCCATCTTCTGTTGGTAAGCAAAAAAGTAAAAAATTGCATCCAACAACAGATGGGGTTTTAATCAAATTTAAATAATTAAAGAAGGTGAGATAATGAGAAACTTAGTTTTAGGTCATATTAAGATTATTATCAAATGGTAATTATTGAGAAAACAAAGTATCTGGAAAAAAACTCTGAAATTGAAGAATCCTATTAAATCTTGGCATTGATAAACCTTGATTTAATAGGATTTTTCTTTTGAGTATTTATAAATTTACTAAATAAGGAATTTTATATCAAAAAACGTAGTTTTAAGCTACGTTTTTTGTATTCATAAGTTGATACTCATGACGACAATTTCGATGTGGGTAGCGAATTGAATAAGCCAACTTTCTCTAAGGTAGGCGATCTCTGGCACTTGGGACGACATGCCCTACTGTGCGGTGATGCCACGAAAAAAGAGAGTTATCAAAAGTTACTTGATGATCATCAAGTTAATCTTGTCCTTACCGATCCACCTTATAATGTCGATTATCAAGGCAAAGCCGGCAAGATTAAGAACGACCATCAAGATGATGATAAGTTTTACCAATTTTTACTAGCCGCTTTTCAAAATATGAATACTGCAATGGCTAATGATGCCAGCATCTATATTTTACATGCCGATACTGAGGAATTAAACTTTCGGCGAGCATTTCAAGATGCTGGTTTTTATTTATCTGGTTGTTGTATCTGGAAGAAATAATCCCTAGTCCTAGGACGTTCGCCCTATCAATGGCAACACGAACCAGTTCTTTATGGCTGGAAACAAACTGGCAAACACGAATGGTACACCGGTCGGAAAGAATCCACTATCTGGGAATTTGACCGGCCAAAGCAAAGTAAAGAACATCTGGTGGTTCTGGATCTACTCTCATTGCTTGCGAACAGATTGGCAAGGATGGCAATCTTTTATCCCTAGATGAGATTCCTGCTGGATTAGTAACACATCTTAAGCAACAGGTATTCACACCCAGCGAGACGGTCAAGTTGAACATAACATATCGCCGCAATGAGCTTACTTACCAAGATCTAGATAACCTACGCCATTTAATCTGGGCAAAAGGACAATTAATCAAAGACGCTTGCCAACTGAACTCGTTGCCTCTCACAATTGATGACCAACAAGTAACCTTCGATTGGTTCACCGAAGTTAACACCGATGACGCTCCAGCTTATCAACAATTGATCGATAAGTTAGTGCGATACGCAAAGAGTCACCAGCGAATTATGTCAACGCGCCGTGATGAAAGTAATGAAAAATATGCTTTCCGCTGCTTTTTACTGCGTTTTGGTTTTATTGGTCCCCAATACAAGGCACAACGGAAAGTGCTACTCAAAAATTTAACTGGATCGGCTGCTTTTAAGAACCAGGAGGCTTAGTCATGAGCAGAATCAAAGATGAATTAGCCAAACGTGATCGTATTCGCCAACAGGTTTTACAAATTCGCAATACCGGTGAAGTAAATATGTTTGATGTCGAAAACGTAAAACGACTCGCTTACTACTATAATTGCCACGATCTGATCGACTATTTGACCACTGACCGTGCCGGGTACGTAAATTTGATATTAACTGGCAAGTTTAATTAATCATCAGCCAAGAATTGAGTTAATTCTCAGTGCTTTTTTAGTACAACTGAAAGGATGTGATGCCCTCTTGCGAAAACCAAAAGATTATAAACCCACTCAGTTCATGGCTAAGAATTCGGTCTACAACAAAGACGCTGCCGATTTTGCAGTTTCATTTATCGAATGCCTATGCCATACCAAGGGAACCTGGGCTGGTAAGCCTTTTGACCTCATCGACTGGCAAGAAAAAATTATTCGTGATGTCTTTGGAATCCTAAAACCAGATGGCTATCGTCAATTCAATACTGCCTATGCAGAAATCCAAAAGAAGCAAGGTAAATCAGAACTAGCTGCCGCCATCTCGTCGGCTCACGCGAAAACAGGGCGCTCAACATTACGAAACGCTTGATCCCATTTTTAGCGGCCGCCTGCATCAGTTTCACCGCCCCGAAGGCATCCGTCTGTAGCAAGTCCTTGGCGACCGATTCAGCGGTAAAGTAAATCGCGTCAACGTCGCCGATTGCTTGCCGCATCTCTTCAACACTCTCGTGGAGATCAAACTTTACCGGAGTGACCCGCCTATCCTTGACCACTTTCTCCAGGTGACGGGCGCCCGCAATAACTTCATAACCATCGTTAATT
>NZ_DICZ01000045.1:355-3954 GCF_002417895.1 Lactobacillus sp. UBA5813 | reverse complement strand
ACAAGTTCGACCTTGTTTTCTTTATCTAAAATATTGATTTCACACTCAGTTGTGCGGTCATTTTCTTTTTGCATTGCTTCGGCGATCATTCCCGCTTCAATAGCGAATTCTTTGCTATCGCTGTTTAAACGATCTGTGACGGTTTGACCACTTAATTCATAAGTAGTTGATGCCCTTCGCTCTTTAACTTTTTCTAATTTGCCGAATTCAGCCATTTTAAAGAATTCAGCCAAATCGTCAAAAGAGGAAAGATCATAGTGCCGAGAGATTCTCTTGCCGGCCCAGTAAAGGATATCTGCAGTATCTTTACCGAGAATTTCTGGTAAAAGGAAGTCTCTGTAAAGCTGATTTAAAAAGTAAACATGTTCGTTTGTTTGATTTGTTTCATCTTGCATAAGTTTCATCCCTTTTATTCTTTTTTATTTTACCGTAAACTAGTGGAAGTAGAAAATAAAATTTTTCTTTAGAGGTGCATAAAATTATGGATAATCGTCCGATCGGACTACTAGATTCTGGTGATGGTGGTTTTAGCGTTGTTAAAAAAGTTATCAAAAAATTGCCTGAAGAATCAACTATTTTTATCGGTGACAATGCTCATATGCCGTACGGAGACAAGAGCAAAGAAAAAGTTATCGAGTTGACGCGGCATAGTGTTAATTTTTTATTAAGCAGAGACGTTAAGCTGATTATTTTTGCCTGCAATACGGCAACTGCAGCTGCTATGTCAACAATTCAAAAAGAAATTAAACTACAAATTATCGGCGTCATTCAATCTGGAAGTTTGGCTGCAGCCAGAACAACTGAAAATAAAAAAGTGGCTGTCTCCGCTACGCCAGTGACTATTGCTTCACATGCTTACAAAAATGAAATTCAATTTCGCGATCCAGAGATTGAGGTAACTGAATTGGCTACGCCCAAGCTGGCACCTCTTGTAGAAGCAGAGGAAGACTACAATACTAATTTGCGGGTGGTTAAGGAAAGTTTGAAGCCACTCCAAGGAANNAAGACTTTGATACTTTTGTTTTAGGTTGTACGCATTATCCGCTAATTCAAAAAGAGTTTGAAGAAGCACTGCCTGACGACGTTTCAATTGTAGATCCAGCAGATCAAGTTGCACAATATACTTTCAACGTGATGCGCCGCGATGGCTTATTTGCAGCTCCAGGCAGCGTGGCTCGACATGAGTATTACACGACAGGAGACGTAGAAAAATTTGAACGTATGGGGCAATCTTTCTTGGATCAGCCTAATTTAAAAGCAAAGCATGTAGATACGGAGAATATGTGATGACGAGAGAAATTTTGTTTGCAACAAATAATCAAGGCAAAGTAAAAGAACTTAAGGAAGCATTCAAGCAAGCTGGAGTTGATTTAATCGTTAAAACGGACGCAGATTTGGATAATCCGCCTCATCCAATTGAATCTGGCAAAACCTTTGAAGCAAATGCCAAAATCAAGGCTCATGAATTGGCAGAATTTTCTGGCCTGCCGACAATTGCTGATGATTCAGGTTTAATGGTTGATAAATTAAATGGTGCACCTGGCGTACGTTCAGCTAGGTATGCCGGCGAAGCTCATAATGATGCCCATAACAATGCCAAGCTTTTGGCAGAATTAGGCGGAGTGCCACAAGCTGAAAGAACAGCAAAGTTTAATACGACCATCGTTGTTTCAATGCCGGGACACTTTGATCAGGATCTAGTAGTTTCTGGTCAATGTGCTGGTGAAATTATGCCAGGTCCTGTTGGCGAAGACGGTTTTGGCTATGATCCGCTTTTTTATGTTCCTGAAAAAGAAAAAACATTCGCACAAATGACTACCGATGAGAAGAATGAAATTTCACATCGTGGCAGAGCAATTAAAAAACTGCTTAAAGAATTGCCTGCTTGGCTTGCACAATTTGATTAGAAAAAAGAGTTGGAATTTTATTTCCAACTCTTTTTTAGGCTAATTTTGTAGTAATCGTGCTTGAAGTCTCCGCAAATTTAATATGACTTTTTTGCAAAGCTTCAATGTAGTGACTCAAGTACAGATTTTTAACAATGCTTTGTTTGTCCAGCTTTACTTTAAAAGAAACAGCATAAGTGATTGTCTGCCCATTTTGACCAGTAACTCCGATGATCGTAGGTGCAGTCGCAAGCAAATTTTTGCTGGGCTTAATTTCCTTATTGACTTGCTTGATAATCTGAGTGACTTGATCAAAATTATTGCCCGCATCTAATTCCAAATTGACCGTCATGCTGATGAAGTTATGAGCTAAATTTTGAACAATCGAAATATTGCGGTTGGGAATAAAAATCGTAGAGCCATCGGAGGCCTTAAGTCTGGTTGTTCTGAGTCCTAATTGCGTAACTGTTCCTGTTTGCGAATCGATTAGCACGGTATCGCCAACGTCAAATTGATCTTCACTCAAAATAAAAAAGCCGTTAACAAGGTCGCTAACAAAACCCTGTGCTCCCATTCCTAGCGCCAGGGAGAAAATTCCGGCGCTGGCAAGCAAGGTGCCAACTGGAACACCGATAATTGATAGAATGCCAAAAAGATAAAAGAAAATTACAGTATACTGAAAAACACTGTTGATCAATGCAGTAATTGTTTTAGTACGTTTATTTTTGATCCTTTTTGGCTTGCTTTGCAGATAGCGATTAATTATTTTTTTGCCAAAGTGTGAAATAAGATAAAAAATTAGCGTGGTTAAGAGCAGTTGCCACAAAACAGTGATTAAATAGTTGCCGATTTTATCCCAATTAAGTGAAAAAGTATTTTTACCAATATGCAATGCGGTTTTCATTAGAGTTTCTCCTTGTAAAATCTTGTTTCTATCTTAACAAATAACTTTTTGATTGAGAAACAAGTATTTTCATGCTAGACTTTTTTTAGATGTATTATTGGAGGTAGAAGATGGTAATTTCTTATGGAGCTATCGCTGGTTTAATTGCTGCTGTAGCATTTCTATTGTTAGTTTTATTTACAATTCCAATGCTTGTGCGTACTTCAAAAACTTTAAAAGAAGTTAATAAAACTATGCAAACAACTAACAAGTCAATTCAAGAAATTTCAACAGATGTAGATGGCTTGATGAAGCAAAGCAGCGACTTATTAGATAAAACAAACGATTTATTAGCCGATATTAATGGTAAAATGAAGACAATTGATCCAGTAGTTAAAGCTGCTGCAGATCTTGGGGAAAGTGTTTCAGAAATTAACGCTTCTTCTAAAAAGATGGCAAAACGGATCAACAATGTGCATTTAGGTCGAACAGGCATTGTTTCTTCATTGTTAACAGCAATGCTGGCTAGACGCAAACGTCGCAATGGTGAAGATTAAATAGAAGATAAAGGAGGAAACCCCGATGAGTAAATTTACTAGTTTTTTAGTTGGTGCTGTTTTAGGTGCTGCCGCTGGTTTTGCAGCTGGCTCATTATTAGTTGATGATGATCTACTTGATGATGTAAAGAAAAAAATTAAGGTCAACGAAAAACTTCAAGATCTTAAAAAGAAGTATGATAACGGTACTGAAATCGTTAAGAATCAATTGGCATCCTTCCCAAAGAGCGTTGAGGATGATTCTGAATTAAAAGACTTTGATGATATTGTCAT
>NZ_DICZ01000045.1:0-338 GCF_002417895.1 Lactobacillus sp. UBA5813 | reverse complement strand
ATGATGATGACGATGAAGAAAAAGCATCAGATGATTTGAATAATGCTGAAAAAGATGACGATACTGCTTCAGATGAAGAAGCACCTGAAGAATAAATTTAAAGTTAAAAAAAAGACTTCTATGTAGTGACCCAGAACAATTGGACACTTTATTGATATAATGCAACTAAGGATTGATTCCGGATTTGTTCCGGGTTCAGTCCTTTTAGTTTTGTCTTGGTTCTTTCAGTATTCTAGAAGCGGATATAGTCTTTGATAGTTTGCTCCAATTCATCAAGTTTGGCATAGTCCTGTCTCTTATACACATTCCCGAGCCCCCGCGACTAAGGCGACCTTCGT
>NZ_DICZ01000029.1:0-12935 GCF_002417895.1 Lactobacillus sp. UBA5813 | reverse complement strand
GAGGGTAGGCAGCTGCCGTGCTTATGGAGGATTAGCTCAGCTGGGAGAGCATCTGCCTTACAAGCAGGAGGTCACAGGTTCGAGCCCTGTATCCTCCATCGAGTCGTTAGCTCAGTTGGTAGAGCAACGGACTTTTAATCCGTGGGTCGAGGGTTCAAGTCCCTCACGGCTCATGACCCTGATTTTGCGGGTGTGGCGGAATTGGCAGACGCGCTAGATTTAGGTTCTAGTGTTTTCGGACGTGTGGGTTCAAGTCCCACCACCCGTATTGCCAACCACATATTGACATTTATGCCGATTTAGCTCAGTTGGTAGAGCATCTGTCTTGTAAACAGGGGGTCGTACGTTCAAGTCGTATAATCGGCATTTTATATTTTGCGGAAGTAGTTCAGTGGTAGAACATCACCTTGCCATGGTGGGGGTCGCGGGTTCGAATCCCGTCTTCCGCTTTCACTTATGCCGGGGTGGCGGAATTGGCAGACGCACGGGACTTAAAATCCCGCGGTTGGTTTCAACCGTACGAGTTCGACTCTCGTCCTCGGCACTAGTGATGCGCCCTTAGCGCAACTGGATAGAGTGTCTGACTACGAATCAGAAGGTTGAAGGTTCAAATCCTTCAGGGCGCATGTTTACGGGAAATGGCTCAGTTTGGTAGAGCACCTGGTTTGGGACCAGGGGGTCGCAGGTTCGAATCCTGTTTTCCCGATTGTAATCTACAGGTTACAAAAGGTTTTGGCGGTGTAGCTCAGCTGGCTAGAGCGTCCGGTTCATACCCGGGAGGTCGAGGGTTCGATTCCCCCCGCCGCTATTTTGTAAGCTTGGACCTTTAGCTCAGTTGGTTAGAGCAGACGGCTCATAACCGTCCTGTCGTAGGTTCGAGTCCTACAAGGTCCATAGTGAATATTATCGCGGGATGGAGCAGTCTGGTAGCTCGTCGGGCTCATAACCCGAAGGTCGTTGGTTCAAATCCAGCTCCCGCAATTTGGTCCATTGGAGCAGTGGTTCATCTCGTCTCCCTGTCACGGAGAAGATCGTCGGTTCAAATCCGACATGGACCGTAAGATGGCTCGGTAGCTCAGTTGGTAGAGCAAAGGATTGAAGCTCCTTGTGTCGGCGGTTCGATTCCGTCCCGCGCCATTCGTTTTGTACTTTGATAAGTTGCGGGTATAGTTTAGTGGTAAAACGAAAGCCTTCCAAGCTTTAGTCGCGAGTCCGATTCTCGTTACCCGCTTTTTGGGCCTATAGCTCAGCTGGTTTAGAGCGCACGCCTGATAAGCGTGAGGTCGATGGTTCAAGTCCATTTAGGCCCATTGGAGTAGTACTCAAGTGGCTGAAGAGGCGCCCCTGCTAAGGGCGTAGGTCGGGTTTTCCGGCGCGAGGGTTCGAATCTCTCCTACTCCGTATTGTTGAATAAAGAATCTTGCTTAGGCAAGGTTCTTTTTTTGTTGGTTAAGAAAGATTGAAAATTGAAAATGGATATTAAGCCTGAGAACAAGATTGCTCAAAAGATCCAAATAGCAACCGCTTTAACCTTTTGTGGGGGATTCATAGATTCTTATACTTACATGTTACGTGGACATACTTTATCTGCCGGTCAAACAGGGAATGTAATTTTCTTTAGTTAATCTCTAGCAAATGGAAACGTATCAGGTATACTAAATAGAGGATTAACTATCCTAGGATTTATTTTGGGCCTGTTTTTTGTAGTTTTAATTCATTCGAAGACTAGAAGTCCTTATTGGCGAATAATCGAAATGGTGCCGCTTCTGGTTATTTCAACCATTAGGCTTTATTCCCGTTAGCCTACCTAATTATTACATAGTGCCTTTTCTTGCTTTAGGTATTGCCATGCAGAGTGGGACTTTTAGAAAAATAGATGGGTTAGGGTACAGTAATGTATTTACATCTGGAAATTTACATAAGACGGTTTTATCTTGGAGTCAATTTTATATACTTGATGATGAGAGTCAAAGAGCAAGTGGTAAAGACTATTTAATTATTGTTCTTTCATTCACATTCGGAGCGTTAATTTCAGCATTAATGCAAAAATGTTTAGGCATTAGAACTATTTGGATTGCAAGTATGATTTTGATTATGGCAAATATTGCATATGGAGTATTAGTTAAACAGGAGTATAGGTCAGAAAAATAAAAAAGTTGCAAAAAAGGCTTGCATAAACTAAAAATATCCTGTAACATAGTTATCGTTGTCGAGGGGCAATGAATAATTTGATCAGTTGTTAAAAGATTTCAAAAAAACATTTGACAAATGACCCGCAATCAGTTATTATATTTAGGTGCCTTGCGTTAATTAAGCAAGACTTAATGACCCGTTGGTCAAGTGGTTAAGACACGGCCCTTTCACGGCCGTAACATGGGTTCAAATCCCGTACGGGTCATTGCCAGTTTAATACAGGCATTCATAAGCTATGGAGGATTACCCAAGTGGCTTAAGGGAACGGTTTTGAAAACCGTCAGGCGGGTTATGCTCGCGCGTGGGTTCAAATCCCACATCCTCCTTAATATCGCGGGATGGAGCAGTCTGGTAGCTCGTCGGGCTCATAATCCGAAGGTCGTTGGTTCAAATCCAGCTCCCGCAATTTGGTCCATTGGAGCAGTGGTTTATCTCGTCTCCCTGTCACGGAGAAGATCGTCGGTTCAAATCCGACATGGACCGTAAGATGGCTCGGTAGCTCAGTTGGTAGAGCAAAGGATTGAAGCTCCTTGTGTCGGCGGTTCGATTCCGTCCCGCGCCATCAGCCCGGAGGAGTAGCGAAGTGGCTAAACGCGGCGGTCTGTAAAACCGCTCTCTCTGAGTTCGGCGGTTCGAATCCACCCTCCTCCATTAATAGGGATATCGTATAATGGTAGTACATCGGTCTCCAAAACCGCTGATGTGGGTTCAATTCCTACTATCCCTGTTTAACCTTCATGGCGGAATTGGTGAAGGGGTTAACACACCGGTTTGTGGATCCGGCATGCGTGGGTTCGAATCCCACATTCCGCCCTAATATTGGGATATAGCCAAGCGGTAAGGCATTAGACTTTGACTCTAACATGCACTGGTTCGAATCCAGTTATCCCAATTTGTTAATAATAAGCTCATGGCGGTGTAGCCAAGTGGTAAGGCAGAGGTCTGCAAAACCTTAATCGTCGGTTCGAGTCCGACCCCCGCCTTTAACCAGCTGCTATAAGCTGAATAAATTAATATCATGGCGGTGTGGCGGAATTGGCAGACGCGTCAGACTCAAAATCTGGTGTCCGTTTAGGACGTATCGGTTCGACCCCGATCACCGCTATATTTATAAGATCTAGCTATGGCTAGGTCTTTTTTTGTTGATAAAATATTTATATTTTTTAATATAAATTGCTAATATTGCTTATAATCTCTATAATACCAATATACGGAGGTATTTAGATGAATATTGGTCTTTTCACCGATACATATTATCCGCAAATTAGCGGAGTAGCTACATCGATTAAAACTTTAAAAGATGCTCTGGAAAAACAGGGGCACAATGTTTTTATTTTTACTACAACTGACCCGAATCTTAAAAAGGGAACAGTAGAGCCAAACATCTTTCGTTTTAGCAGCATCCCCTTTGTTTCTTTTAAAGAAAGAAGAATTGCTTTTCGGGGGTTTTTTGAAGCCGTAAAAGTTGCTAAAGAAGTTAAGCTAGATGTAGTTCACACTCAAACTGAATTTGCTTTGGGGATGATTGGGAAATATGTAGCACATCAACTAAAAATTCCCGCAATTCATACTTATCATACGATGTATGAGGATTATCTCCATTATGTTTTAAATGGGCACTTACTGAGACCTTACCATGTTAAGCAATTTACTAAAGGCTATTTAAAAAATATGGATGGTGTGATTGCACCCAGTGTTCGCGTAAAGGACCTTTTAACCCGCTATGGCGTTAAAATTCCGATGAGGGTTATTCCAACCGGAGTAGATATTGCAGCCATGAATGCCGACGCTAAACGGGATGTACGAAAGGATTTAGGCATTTCTGCTACAGCACCTGTGATTTTGACGTTAAGTCGAATAGCTGCAGAAAAGAAAATTGATCGAATTTTAAATGTCATGCCCGATATCGTAGAACAGATCCCAGATGTAAAGCTAGTGATCGCTGGTGATGGTCCTGATGTTGATATTTTAAAAGAACAGGTTGAACGATTAACTTTAGAAGATTCCGTTATTTTTGCTGGCAATGTCGAACATGGAGATGTTGGCAATTTTTATCGGATGGCTGACTTGTTTGTTTCAGCAAGTGATACGGAAACGCAAGGGTTAACTTATATTGAAGCTTTAGCGGCTGGTACAAAATGTGTTGTTTATGATACCGATTATACAGAGCATGTTTTTGATAACGACACTTTAGGTAAAGTATTTACAACGCGTGAAGAGATTCTGACAGATATTTTGAATTATCTTAAACAGGGACATCAAGATATTCCTGAAACTGAATTAGAAGAAAAATTAAATCAAATTTCTGCCGCTCATTTTGCAACAGAAGTTCACGATTTTTATGATTATGCTATTGCAAACTATCAGGAAAAGCAGGAAGAGGAACTAAATGATTAGAATTAATATGTTTTCTCAAGCTGATACAGTTAAAGGGCAGGGTGTTGGTTCTGCCTATAACGAGCTAATTAACTTGCTGAGAAAAGATTTAACTGATGAATTTTATGTAACGATTAATAAATATGGCAATAGTGATTTAACTCACTATCACACGATCAATCCGACATATTATGCCAACAGTTTTTCTCCTGCTCGTGGACGAAAAATTGGCTACGTTCATTTCTTGCCTGACACATTGGAAGGTTCAATTAAACTACCAGGTTTTGCTAAAAAAGTATTCTATAATTACGTCATTGATTTTTATAAAAGAATGGATCAGATTGTCGTAGTTAATCCAATTTTTATTGATAAATTAGTTAAATACGGAATTAAACGCGATAAAGTAAAATATATTCCTAACTTTGTTTCAAGAGAAGAATTTTATACTGAGCCCTTAACCAAGAAAAATGCATTTCGTCATCAATTGGGCATTCCGTTAGATAAATTCGTCGTATTTGGCGATGGTCAAGTGCAGCAAAGAAAAGGCGTGGATGACTTTGCCAAAATGGCAGAAGCCAACCCAGACGTACAATTTATTTGGGCAGGTGGCTTTTCATTTGGCAAGATTACGGATGGCTATGATCATTACAAGAAATTGGTTGATAATCCTCCTAAGAATTTAAAGTTTACGGGGATTGTTGATCGAGCAAAATTGGTCGATTACCTGAATATTGCTGATTTATTTTTATTGCCATCTTTTGATGAATTATTCCCAATGTCGGTTTTGGAAGCCTTTAGTTGTGGTACGCCAGTTTTATTGCGGGATTTGGATTTATATAAAGCAATTATTGATGGCTATTACATGAAGGGGCAGGATTTTGATGAAATGAATGCCCAATTAAGACAAGCAGTCAAAGATAAAAGTCTGTTGAAGAAATATCAGGCTTTATCTGAACAGGCGAGTGCGCAATATTCAGAAAAACATCTAGCTAAGATTTGGAATGATTTTTATCACGAGCAATATGAACTTGGAAAAAAGTTAGGACAAATTCACTAAATGAATAAAAAACATTTATGGGGCATACTGATTGTTTTAATGATCAGCGCCTTTGTACTTTATACGGATTTAAAATCAACTCCCGTTGACCAGATTGCTAAAGCAGCACAAGGAATGAACTGGTGGGCTTTTGCCGGGATTTTTTTGCTGATGCTTTTATCATATGTTTTTGAAGCTGGAATTTTAGCAACCCTAGCTAAAAGGAAAAATGAACCTAAAAGATCGAAATGGTCATTTTTCAGAATTCCAATTATTCAGGCATTGTTCAATGCGATAACGCCATTATCTACAGGGGGCCAGCCTTCACAATTGGCCGCGATGGTTCAAATGGGAATTGAAGGTGGACGAGCAACTTCGCTATTATTGATGAAGTTTATCATCTATCAGGTTGTAGTTTTTTTGGCTTATATTGTTACAATTGTCTTTGGTTTTCACATGGTCGCTACCAAGTTTGCAGGTCTGGCAATTTTTATAGTCATCGGCCTATTGATCCATGTATGCTCAACGCTTTTTTTATTGGCAATTATGTTTGTTTACAATTGGACAAAAAAGGCAACTAATTGGCTAATGAATCTGTTAGCTAAATTTATAAATGCTGAAAAGGTGGAAAAATGGCGCCAGGCTACAATGGAAAAAATTGAAACGTTTTATGCCGAAAGCCAGAAACTAAAACATGAAAAAAAGAAGTTAATTTTAGCAACTTTGTTAACAATCCTTCAACTTTTGTGTTTCTATTCAATTCCCTTTATGGTGTTAGTTTCCTTAAACGTTCATGCTTCATGGTTTGCTGTAACGCAAATGAATATCATGATCATCATGTTTATGGCAATTATCCCAATTCCAGGGGCTTCAGGTGGTGCGGAATATAGTTTTCAAACTCTATTTTCAACATTTGTTGCCAGCAGTGGTTCTCTTGTTTTAGGGATGTTTTTATGGCGCTTTGCAACTTATTTCTTTGGCATGATATTAGGTATCTTCGGTTGGATTTTTAAACCTGAAAAAATAAAAAGTGCTGAAGATAATTAAATTTTACCGAAATTCACTGTCTGATTTGTTTTTAGTCAAATTAAGCGTAGTAAAATTAGATAGCGAATAGGAGGAGAAAAATGGCACGTACAAAATCTTTTTTGCGATGGCTAACTCATGAAAAGCTCGGCTTTTTTACCATCGTTTTAGTTTTGTTTTGGCTGAAAACCTACTTTATCTATTTAACAAAATTTAGTTTAGGTGCAGTGGGTTCAATGCAAAACTTCCTGCTTCTCTTAAATCCAATTCCTGCGGGAATGCTGCTTTTAGGAATTGGACTGTTTTTTAAAGGACGAAAATCATATTGGATAATTTTGACGATTGATTTTTTGCTCAGTCTTTGGTTGTTCGCCAATATTTTGTATTATCGTGAATTTTCTAATTTTCTATCTTTCTCGATTATTAAAACATCGGGGTCAACTTCAGATAATTTAGGCAAAAGTATCGTTGGCATAACTTTAGGCAGCGATTTCTTGGCCTTTGCCGATGTGGCTTTAGTAATTATTCTGCTTTTGACTAAAGTAATTAGAATTGATATTCGACCTTTAAAACTTAGAATCAACTTTTTAATTGAATTTTTGGCTTTATCATTAATGGGGCTGAACTTAATGATGGCGCAGCATGATCGTTCAGGACTATTAACAAGAACCTTTGATAACAACTATATTGTCAAATATCTTGGCATCAATGAATATGCAGTTTATGACGGCTTTAAGACCGCCCAAGCCAGTGCTCAAATGGCAAAAGCCAACGTTAACGATTTAAAATCCGTTCAACGCTATTTGAAAGCAAATTACGTCAAACCAAATCCTGAGTATACAGGCGTTGCTAAAGGAAAAAATGTCTTGGTAATTCACTTGGAGAGTTTCCAGCAATTTTTAATCGGCTTCAAGTGGAAAGGCAAGGAAGTTACTCCTAATTTGAATAAGATTTATCATGCTAAAGATACAATTAGCTTCGATAATTTCTTTAATCAGGTTGGTCAAGGTAAAACTTCTGATGCGGAAATGATGCTTGAAAATTCACTCTACGGCTTACAATCTGGTTCAGCTATGTCCAGTTATGGTACTTCAAATACATTTGAAAGTGCCCCGGCAATTTTGCATCAAGAAGCAGGATATACTACTGCCGTAATGCATGGTGGTGAAGGATCATTCTGGAATCGAAATAATGCATACAAATCTTTTGGTTATCAATACTTTATGCCACTTAGCTATTACAACAATAAATCTGGCTATTATTTAGGATATGGACTAAAAGATAAAATTTTCTTCCAGCAATCAATTAAATATATTGAACGTTTACCGCAGCCATTTTATTTAAAGATGATTACTGTTACCAACCACTATCCTTATAACTTGGACAAACAAAATCAAACCATTTCCAAGACCAACACTGGGGATGAAACCGTCGATGGCTATATTCAAACTGCTCACTATTTAGATCAAGCTGTTGGTCAATTAATGAAATGGATGAAGAAGACTGGACTGGATAAAAATACTTTAATCATGTTTTATGGTGATCACTACGGAATTTCAGGCAATCACCATAAAGCTTCAGCACAGCTTCTTGGTAAAGATAGTTTCAATGATTTTGACAATTTAAACTTCCAGCGTGTTCCGTTGATGTTCCATATGAAGGGGCTTAAAGGTAAAATCGATCACACTTATGGTGGTGAAATCGATGTTTTGCCAACACTGTTAAACTTATTAGGAGTAAATGACAAAGGAACCATTCAATTTGGACATGACTTGTTGAGTAAAGATGCGCCACAGATAGTTGCACAAAGAAACGGCGATTTCATTACGCCAGAGTATGCAAAAGTAACAGGCAATTATTACTACACTAAGACCGGCGTTGAAATTAAGCATCCAAGCAAAAAATTAAAAGCAAAATTGACAGCAATTTCTAACAAGGTAACTACCCAGCTATCCTTGTCAGACCGTGTTATCAACGGTAATTTACTGCGCTTCTATAAGCCATCATGGTTTACTAAAGTAAAAACAAAAGATTATAACTATAACAAGACTGAAAGCTTGAAGAAACTTTTCTCTTCAAAGATTAAAACGTCGCTTTGGTATAAGAATCATAAGAAATCTACTCAATCAGAATTTAAGACTGATGCACCAGAATTGAAAAATAAATCTGCAAAGAAATGATTTTTATGATAAAATTGATCAGTAATCATAACCGAGTAATGGAGGCATCGTTGTGTATAATCTATTTATGACACTTATTATCATTGTTTCGATTCTTATCATCATCGCTACAATGATGCAGCCACAGAAACAACAAGATGCATTGAACGCTTTATCTGGCGGTGCAGTCTTTAGTGGTCAAACCAAAAAACGTGGTTTTGAAGCATTTATGGAAAAAATAACTGCAGTTTTGTTGGTTTTATTTTTCGCCTTAGCCATTGTATTGGCATATATGTCTTCAAAATAAAGTTTGTACCTCCCGATCACAGAAGTTGGGAGGCTTTTTTTTAATATTTTTTAGAAACGGAGAAAAGAATGGCACAAAACGAACGAATTTTGGCCGGCGTTTTAGAAATTTTTCGCCATAATCCGCAAAAACAATTTCGAGTAGATCAAGTTGAAAAAATGGCAAGAAGGGATCGGTTAGGCAATTTTACTGAACTGATCAAAGCTTTGTCTTACTTAGAACATGAAAAGAAAATTATTACTGACGGAAAAGGACAATATCAACTAGCACAAGAAAACACTATTGTTGAAGGTGAATTCAGAGCCAACGATAAAGGATTTGGTTTTGTTAGATTAGATGATGAAGATGCTGATGATATTTTCATTCAAAAAGACTTTACTGATTATGCTGTGGATGGAGACCGCGTTGAAGTAAAGATTACAGCAGATGGCAATCCATGGAACGGCAAGGGACCAGAAGGACAAGTAACTAAGATTATTGAACATGGTCTCAAAAGTTTGGTGGGTGAATTCCATCCTCTAACTGATGAGCAAGTAAAAATTAGTCATTTTATTGGCTACGTTTTAAGCAGCAATAAGAAACTGCATAATTATCGAGTTTACGTCAGTGAAAATGGATTGATACCACAAATGGGCGACATGGTTAAGGTTTCAATCAAAAACTATCCTGACAAAGATAATCCGGATTCTATGACTGGTGCCATTATCAACATTATTGGTAATAAAAATGATCCAGGCGTTGATATCATGTCTATTGTTGCTGCCCATGACGTACGCGTTGAATGGCCTGAAGATGCAATGAAACAGGCAAATGAAATTCCTGATCATGTTACTGATGAGGAAAGAAAGGGTAGAGTAGATATTACCGATCAACCTGCTGTCACAATTGACGGGGATGATTCCAAAGACTTTGATGACGCTGTCGTTTTGTGGAAATTGCCTAATGGCAACTATCACTTGGGTGTCCACATTGCTGATGTTTCTCATTATGTAACAGAAAATTCACCTTTAAATGAAGAGGCATTTGCTCGCGGCAACAGTACATATTTAGTTGACCAAGTTATTCCAATGCTGCCATTTCGTTTATCAAATGGAATTTGTTCGTTAAATGAAGGCGTAGACCGTCTTACTTTGTCCTGTGACATGGAAATTACCCCAGAAGGTAAACGTGTAGGCTATAAGATTTATCCATCTCTCATGCGCTCACATGGTCGAATGACCTATAACAAAGTTAATAAGACTTTGGCTGGGGAAATGGATGGTTTAGAAGATAAATATGTCAAATTGCGTCCGATGCTTCAAGAAATGGCCGAATTGCATAAAGTTTTGTACAAACAGCGTCATGCTCGTGGTGCTATTGATTTTGAAGAACCAGAAGCAAAAATTATTGTTGATGATCAAGGCAAGCCAATTGATATCGTCCTTCATCAACGCGGTACTGCCGAAAAGATGATCGAATCGTTTATGTTAATGGCAAATGAAACCGTAGCTGAAGATTATTATCGTAAGCACGTGCCATTTTTATATCGTGTTCATGAAACTCCAGATGGCGAAAGAATTAAAAGCTTTTTCGAGTTTTGCAGTGCCTTTGGTTTGAATATCAAGGCTGATCCTAACAATGTTAAACCAATTGATTTGCAGAAAGTCGTAACTAAGACTGAGGGAACTCCTGAAGAAGCAGTTGTTCAGATGATGATGCTGCGTAGTTTAAAGCAGGCACATTATGCTGAACAAGATTTGGGTCACTTTGGTTTGGCCGCACAATATTACACCCACTTTACTTCACCAATTCGGCGTTACTCAGATTTGATGGTACACCGTATGATTCATGCTTATGCAGATCAAGGCATGGGCGAAGACGTACAGAAGCATTTTGCTAGCTATTTGCCAGATGTTGCTGATCAGACTTCAACGCAGGAAAGAGTCTCAATTGATACAGAGCGTGAAGTTGATGATCTTAAAATGACTGAATACATGGAAGATAAAGTCGGTCAACATTTTGATGCTGTAGTTTCATCAGTGACTAGTTTTGGGATGTTTATTCAATTGCCAAATACGGTTGAAGGATTAATCCATATTTCCAACTTAACTGATGATTTCTATAGTTTTGATGAAAAATCATTAACTTTGACTGGTCGCGAGACCCATAAGCAATATAAGATCGGTATGCCAATTAAAGTTACGCTTATTAATGCAAATGTTGAGCAGCACCAGCTTGATTTTGAGGTCTATGATCCAAATGCACCAAAGCATAAACATAATGATCGAGGGATGAATAATAAGCGACGCGGAAATCGTGGCTTTAACAATAATCATGGCCATCGTGGCGGCAGAAATTTTCACAATAGTCGTGGTCGCAATCGAAACGGACGCAGTCGTTCAGGAAGACGTTAGGACTGATTTTTGATGAAAGAAAAAAACGAAAATTTACTTGCGCAAAATCGAAAAGCACGACATGATTATTTTATTAAGGAAACACTAGAAGCTGGAATTGCTTTGACTGGAACAGAGATTAAATCTGTTCGGGCACGGCGAATTACTTTGAAAGATGGATATGTACAAATTATTAATGGTTCCGCTTTTCTCGAAAATGTTCATATCAGTGAATATAAGCAAGGAAATCGTTACAATCATGATCCGTTAAGGAGTCGCCGTCTTCTTTTGCATAAAAATGAAATCAGACGTTTAGCCAAGGCTGCAGAAGAAAGAGGAATAACTATCATTCCGCTAAAGGTATATCTGAAGCATGGTTTTGCCAAAGTGTTAATTGGGGTAGCGCAAGGTAAGAAACAGTACGATAAGCGCGAAACGATTAAAAAGCGTGATCAAGAACGTGAAATTCGCAGAAAATATCGTGTTTAAGCATGAGTTTAGCTCATGCTTTTTTTATAGATTTTTACTATAAATACTTGTCAAAACCTAAAATAATTGATACATTTAAATACTTCCCACGATAAGGAGGAAAAGAAATGAGAAATCGTGAGAAAGAAATTGCTTTAGAATTTTGGCAATTGGGAAAAGTTAGGATCACTGTTAGTGATTATTGCAAAAGTCAAAAGATTGGCCGTAATAGTTTTTACAGTATGTATAATTCGATTACGGATATAATATATTTGATTTTGCGCAATGATATGATGATTGGAATGTCACATGCGGATAATGAACTAATTGATCGTGCATTAGAGAATTGTTTGCGGATGCTGTATAAGAACCATCAGTTCTATTTGTGGCTCTATAATCAGCGAAAACATAGCGAACGTTTGATAATAAAGCATCGTTTAATTAAAGACTTAAAAGAGATAATTCATAGATTTGCGATGGATAATGATGGAATTTCGACGGTTGAGCTCAATCGTGTAGCCGAAGAAATATACGAAAAGCTATTTTGTCAGGTTATTCATGGCTGCGATAGAGATTTTTTGGAAATTTCCAATGAATTGAAAAGACATGTTTTGGCTATTAAAGGCTTGAGATGTCCATGTGTAGGCTATCAAAAACGAGGTTAAAACCTCGTTTTTGATTTTTTAAAACTCCTTTCAAAGTTGATATATCAACTTTAACATGATTCGCTAAACATTTCATTTGAATTTATACTTGTCAAAATATTAAAATTAGGGTAAATTAATTAAGTCAGCTTTTTGAGAAAGCAAATCTTGATTATTGAAAAAATAAAAAAAGACTTGCATTTGAATAAAAAAGTTGGTAATATATAAAACTGTCGTCGGGCGAAAGCGCGACGGCGCGGGTGAAAAAGTTCTTGACAGAGAACAAGACATCTGCTAAAATAAAAAAGTCGTCTGCACAAAGCAGACGGAGCTAGTACTTTGAAAACTGAACAA
>NZ_DICZ01000030.1:0-6802 GCF_002417895.1 Lactobacillus sp. UBA5813 | reverse complement strand
CAACACTAGGTTAGTCTGTTTTATATTTAAATTTCATTAATCAATTCTCTTGGACATAACGCTTTTTTCTTCAGGGGTAACTTCAATCGAATTTTGCCCTGTGTAGATTACAAATCCTGGTTTCGCACCATTTGGCTTTTTAACCCGCTTGTCTTGAACATAATCCACTTGAACATGGGCAGAAAGCTTTCCTTTTGAAAAGAAGGCGGCAATTTCAGCTGCTTCTTTAATATCTTCAGGAGTAGGTTGATCATCACGAAGAATAACATGAGAGCCTGGCATATTTTTAACATGGAACCAATAATCATTCTTATTTGCTTTCTTTAAAGTCAACCAATCGTTTTGATAATTATTCTTTCCAACAAAAACGGTTTTACCTGATGAAAGTTTGAATTTGTTTAAATTACGTTCAGTAATTTTTTTACGGCGAACATGTTTCTGTGGTTTGCGAATATAACCCTGATTTTGTAATTCTTCATTGATCTGATCAATATCCTGAGGCTCAGCATTATCAATAGCTGTTTGAATTGAATCAAAGTAGGCCAAATTAGCTTGTGCAATCTTTATTTGTTCATGCACGTGTTTAATTGAATCTCGCAGTTTCTTATATCTGGTGAAATACTTTTGTGCATTTCGTGCTGGAGAAAGGGCTGGATCCAATTTTACCTTTAACGGACGATTATTATCATAGTAATTTGGCAAATCTACTTCCGTCATTCCAGGTTTAACCTGATACAAATTTGCATTTAAAATTTCACCACGAATACGATAGCCTTCTGAATTTTCAGCTAAATCAAGATGTTTTTGCAATTTTGCAATTTTCTTAGTTAATTTTTTCTGCTCGTTTTTAACAACTCGTTCAACCTTTGTAGCTCGCTGTTTAACCCAATCTCGATTTGCTTGATATTCATAAAACTCATCAAGTGCATGGTTCAAATCTGGATCACTGCTTTCTTTTTCCAGATCCAAATGATAGGGAAGGTAAGGAAATATCTTTCGCTTATTTCTCGGAGTTTTAAGAACAAAAGCTTTTGGATGATTAAATTGTTCGAAGAAAGTTTGAAAAGAAGCAAATGAAAATTCATCTTCAAGATAGCCCTCTAGTTCCATCCGATCATCACGATCTAAACCATCCATTTTTCTAACAAAATCACTAGGAAGAGGATTTTGCTTTTTTAGTTCTTCAAATTCTTTTTCCGTTAAATTTAAACCATTTATTCCTGGTTTTAACGGTGGCAATTCATATTTTGCTCTTGGGAGAAGTATTCTTGCACGATTTTCATCAGGATTAATTCTCTTTAGCAAATCAATAATTTTTCCGCTTTCTTGATCATAAAAAATTACGTTGCTGTGTCGGCCCATTAATTCGACAGATAAAACAAGTTGTACTTGATCGCCAAGTTCATTTCGATTGCTGAAATGGAAGTTTACAATTCGATCCAACCCAATTTGTTCAATCGATTTTAAAACTGACCCTTCCAAATATTTGCGCAGCACCATTACAAACGTTGGTGCCTTATCTGGATTGGCAATAGTCTGTTTGGTCAAATACATTCTTGGATATTGAGCATTTGCCGAAATCAGCAACTGTTGATTTTTTCTTTCTTTTCGAAATACTAGGACCAAGTCTTGATCAAATGGTTGATAAATTTTGGATAACCGTCCACTCACTAGAGTAGGGGTCAAAGTAGTTAATAGGCTATGAATAAATAAACCATCAAAAGCCATCTGGTATCACCTCTAAACATAAACACGTTATCTATTATATCAATTATTTTCTTATTGCTTAAGTAACTTGATTCTAGTAATTTGGCTAATCTTAAAATAGCGTACTTCTGGTTATATAATAATATTTTGAGAATTTCACAAAGACTTATTTGTGAAAAACTGGTATACTATAGGTATAAAAAAGTAATATTAGTTTTAGCTAATGCATAAGTCAAAGCTAATATATTATGTTTCACATAGTAAATATCCTAGATGGGTCAGCATAAAGTTTCACAACATTAGTGTTGGTTTCTGACTACATACCTCTGGGATTTACTCACGAATTTTGGAGAAGAGTAGTATATGGATGTTTTATTTTTTAATTCCATCGCAAAGCACATCAAAAAAGAAATAAATCACAAATGCAAGTTAAGTCTTTCACAAACAAGAATATTGCTATTTTTCGATGGAAATAATAATCAGCCTTTACCGATGGGAAAATTGGCAAAAGGTCTCTCAATTTCTTTGTCTACTTTAAGTAGACAGCTTAAGCAAAAGAAAACACAAGATTATATTGAGATAACCAGATCAGATAAAGATTCAAGTAAAATAGTTTGCCTAAGTGAAGTGGGGCTAAGTAAAGTTGCCGAATTAAAAAAGGCACTTAGTGAGATCGAAAAAGATCTATTTTCAAAAATTGATACAAATGAGTTAACTAAATTTACTCAAGAACTAAAAAATCTAAGCATGGGATATGACGACTTCTCAGAAATGGCATAGGTATTCGAACTTGAGCTCATTTTATGCTATAATTCATCTATAAATTCTTATAGATGAAAGGGTTATATAATGAAGATTGCATTAGTGACCGATAGCACCAGTGTATTAACTAAAGAAGAAGTTAAAGAAAATAATGTGATCGTAATGCCAATTCCTGTTATTGTTGGCGACAAGGAATATTTGGAAGGCATTAACCTCACTGCAGAGCAACTATTTGAATCTCAAAGACAAGGTGCTGTTTTTCCTAAGACTTCACAGCCAAGCATGGGTAAGATGATTGAACTTTACAATAAGCTCCATGCAGAAGGCTATGAGGCCATTATTGATATTACTTTATCAGGCGGGATTTCTGGATATAATGAGACATTGCAAAACATCGCTCGCAATAATCCTGAATATCATTTATATCCTTATGATTCAAAGATGACTGTGCGTTTGCAAGGATACTTAGTTCTTGCAGCTGCTAGGATGATCAAAAACGGCTTAACACCTGAACAGATTATTAAGCATCTTGATGAAATTAGAGCAACAATTGATGAATTGTTTGTCGTAGATAATTTAAAGAATTTAAGTCGTGGTGGTCGTTTAAGTAATGCGAGTGCATTTATCGGTACGATGCTTCATATTAAGCCGCTGTTAACTTTTAAAGACGGTAAAATCGTTGCGTTTGATAAAATTCGTTCTATGAAGCGTGCAGTCAGCAAGATTGAAAGTATTGCGTTAGAACGAACTAGTAAGCTTGATTATAAAGATAAATTACGTTTGTTTGTCTTTCATTCTAACGATGCCGAGCAAGCCGCAGGAATTAAAGACTTTATTTCTGAAAATTTTCCTGGTTTGCCTGTTGATGTTGCAGAATTCAGTCCTGTTATTGCTACTCACTTGGGTGAAAAATCAATCGCTATTGCTTGGATGATTGATATTGATAAAATCGATTTAACTAAATAAAAAGCAAAAAAGAACTAGTAGTAAAAAGATACTACTTGTTCTTCTTTTTTTATTTAACCTAAAAGAGCAGTCAAACGTTGTTTTTCTTTTGGACTGGCAAATGAAGCTTGGATTGAATTCTTCAGCATTTCTTTTTCTTCACTTGCTAAAAGACCTGTTTTTACTTCAAGACGTCGATACTCAGTTGGTAAATTAGTATGAGAAACTGTCATATTATCAGTATTTAAAGTTACATGAACACCTTCATGAAGCAATTCTCTAACTGGATATTTAGTCAGGCGATCAAAAACTTTAGTATTTAAATTGGAAGTAGCACAGCATTCAAGAGTTATCTTATCCTTTGCCAATTTATTTACTAGATTCTGATCTTCAATACATCTAATTCCATGTCCAATTCTTTTAGCTCCTAATGCCAAGGCTTCACGAATGGAATTAGGCCCCATTGCTTCCCCTGCATGAATAGTGTAGGGAACACCAAGTTCTTTTGCCTTGGCAAAAAGTTTACTATATTTGTGAATAGCAAATTCGGGGGTTTCTGCGCCGGCTAGGTCAATTCCAACAACATGAGTAATCGGCATCAATTTATGAGCCAACTCAACAGTTTCAAAATTTTCCTTTTCATTACCACGCAGCCGCATACAGCAAAGAATAAAGTTAGCATGCAAGGCTGATTTTCCATCACGCAAAACCGCTTGCCAATTAAGAAAGTTTTTATAACCAATCTCACAGGCCCTAATAGCTTCCTCCTGCGTCAATTCTTTTTGCGTGTGTAATTGTGGGGCAAAGCGTATTTCTACATAGATACAGCATTGTTTGCGCAAATCACGCAACAATTCATAAACAATCAATTCTAAATCTGTTTTTGTTTGCATTAATTTTAATGGAAAGGCGAATTTTTCTAAATATTCATTTAAGTTATGGCAATTATCTGAAACAGATAATTTCTGATGCAATTTATCATCACTTATTAACGGAAAATGATGCAGTTTGCTTAATTTCTTAACGGTATTAAAAGGTACTGAACCATCCAAATGTAAGTGCAGATCAATTAAATCTTCCATAAATATCTCCTTAATCAAATTAATTTATCAAACAAGTGAAGATTAAATTGTTAACATTCTAGCACTTAAAAGTCAGATTGTTTAGTATAATAAAAGCAGATTTTTTAGATTAATTAATGATATTATATATAAGAATACATTTATTTGTACGTGTTTTTAGTACTTATGCTGATCAAGATCAGGTATTTCATTAAGAGCTGCACGTTGCTTTTCTTGATTAACATGCGTATATAAATCCGTTGCCGAAGTACTTTTTTGACCCAATTGCTGCGCTACTAAAACTTGATCCTTAGTTACTTCATACAATTCTGAAGCTAAAGTGTGGCGTAATTTATGTGGAGTAAGCGGGTGGCCGAATGCTGCCGAATATTTATTGACCATTTTTTCAATTGCATTGCTTGTAATACGACGTGTTTGATCATGCCAACGAGTTAGAAAGAATGCAGTTTGCGTTTTATCGGCCAAATACCGCTGCTGACGGATCTTTTTATATTCAATCAGATAGTTGACCGTCCATTCAGCAATCGGCACACTGTCCCTCTGACCGCCTTTACGCGTTACATCTAAAACTGCATCTTTTAAATTAAGATCTTTTAAATTGACATTAGCACATTCAGACACACGAATTCCCGTTCCCAGAATTAGGGCAACAATCGCAAGATCTCGCTGCTTATTCTTTTTGAAAGCTGGTAGAGCCTGTTTATTACAATGTTGCTCATAATTTTTTGCAATAAAATCAAGAAATTCATATTTTAAATTGCCAGTATACATATGAGATTCTAAAATATGAGCACGATAATTAAGCGTTTTTGTGCTGTTTAAAGAATCAATTTTGAGCATTACATTACGTTCAAAATATGGTTGGCCATGATTATTGTCAGCCGTAATTGTCAAAAATTTGAATAGGGAACGTAAAGCATTAATTGAACGATTAACTGTTGTTGGCGAATTGAGGTGTCCCTGTTGATTCTTAGAATGGCGTAAATAATCAATATATAGCATGATATCGTTACGTCGTAAATGGGCGAGGGTAGAAGTGGAAACTTGACGATTGTTATCAGCCTTCGAAATTCCTTCTTTTCTTAGCCATTCAAAAAAACGTCTAATTTCAGTTAAATATTGATAACTCGTAGCTAGAGATTGATTGGTTCCTAGATTATATTGCTTTACATAATCTGGCATTTTATTTAATTCAAGTTGAATTAAGGCTAAATATTTTTTTGTTTCCATGTTGTCTACCTCTAATTATAACTTTCATTATACAACTGCTTAAATTATAGCAATTTTAGGGCACTTTTGCAAACACATGTTCTTTTAACTTCATAGAAAAACTCCCCTAGCAAAAATAAAGAGCGGGGAGCAATAAAAGATTAAAGAAGACAGCACAACATTGATATATCAAGCTTATTTGTTGCTGCAAATATTGATTCAAATTAATTATTGATTCAGCAAAATAAAAATAAAAATTCTTTTTAAATAAATTCACTAAATAATTCAGTAATAAAATAAATATCAAACCATATTTAATTGAGAGTATGAGATCTACCTATCATTAAAATTATAGTTTTAATGATAGCTTAGCAAAAGAATTGAACTCATAAACTTTATTCTTACTTTTGGACTAAAATAGATGAACTTAATAAAACAAACTAATGATCATTTTGGATTTTAAACGTCTCAGAATCTCTCTCAGCATTAATTATGATAAGTAGAAATTTCAACAAGATTACCATCTGGATCTCTAACATATACAGACATCATTTTTCCTTTAAAACCATGCTTAACAACTGAACCTAATTCTATTTGAATATTATTTGTTTCAAAATTCTTTATAATCTCTTGAACATTATTTGAGCTCTCTAAACAAAAATCAAAACTACCAGTCGATAGATGCTTCGCCACAATTGCATTTACTTCATTAGTTGACTTTCTTAAGCGAAAAAGTGAATGACCACCACACATCATCGTCACAAAATCTTGGTTGCTTTGCTGATTTACTATTTTTAATCCAATAATTCGATGATAGAAATCTTTTGCTTTGTCCAGATTATTTACTGTGATAACAAAATGATCCATATTTAGTATCTTCATTTAGTCTACCTCCAATTTTGAGTATTTACTTTACATAATATATATTATACGAAGTGACTATTCAACTCTTATCCATTACTCTATTATCGTTTTTCACTATTAATTAACATTAAACTTTATTAAATTCAAAATTATTTACTAACTAATGACCAATAAACGGCGTTTGCTTGACAAAACAATAAATATTATGTTTCTATGTTACTTGTAGTAAATAT
>NZ_DICZ01000016.1:0-2899 GCF_002417895.1 Lactobacillus sp. UBA5813 | reverse complement strand
GTCTTAACTTAATGACATTGCGTTTGTGCGCTCAATCCTTTTTTTTACTGCTTATTTTATTTTTACTATAATACGGGCTAAAATTAGTTACTTATCAATAAAAGAAAATGAAAATATGGATTTTTATATCGATTTCTACGGAATGATTCGAGCTTTTATCGATCTTTTTTATTTTTTGTTAAGCCTTGCCGTAGACGTCGTCGTTTTTGTTAAACTAGCGCAGCCGATTAAGACAGGAAAAGATAAACTATTTTTGGTACTTTTTTGCTTAATTATGTCGGTGATTTTGGTATTTAGCCCATCAGATTTCGTTAATACCTGGCTGACCTATGCCGAAATAGCGGTCTTGTATCTGTATTTTGCGATAATTCGCAAGAATAACCATAAATTAATTTTAGGTTCGCTACTTTTCTTTTGCGTAATTGATCAATTTCTTTTGGCGAGTGAGTTTTTAATTGGCTCCTTCATCGCCTTTCTCAAGCTGCATATCTGGGAAGAAGCCTTTGATATTTTACTAAGCCTAATTACAATGGTGATTGTTGCAAAATATAGCCGTTTTTTGCGCGAAAGATTGATCGATCAAAATAGCAATATTTTCATTGGTATCTTGTTCTATATTTACCTTTCCTGTAATGTTATCAATTATTATTTGGGAATTGATAAACGACCAATTGAAGTAATTCAAATTTCAATTGGTTTGTTGATTTTCCAAACTATTTTTGCAATCTTGATTTATATTGGAATGGTTCACACGCAGCGTAATTTGTTAAATCATCAGGAGCAAAAAGCAGAATTTGAAAAACAGCAGCAGCTTGAGGATTACGCGACTTATCTCGAAAAAAGCGAAGACGAACTTAGAAGCTTTCGTCATGATTACCGCAATATGTTTGAATCACTTAAATTGAGTGCAAAAGAGGGCAATGTTGACGAAGTAATTGAAAAATTGGATCAGTATACTAAAACCAATTTAAATTCACAGGCATTTTTGAAGTATAAGGATATTAATCATGTCCATCTAAAAATTATTAAGAGCATCATTATTTCTAAATTAACAGAAATGTATAATTTAGGAATTAAATATAATTTTGAATGTCGCCAAGAAATTACGAAATTGCCGCAAAACTTCGATGCCTTGGATTTGGTTAGAATTATTGGGATTACCTGCGATAATGCGATTGAAGAAAGCAAACTGCTAAAAAAACGCGGCCTAACGCCAGAGATTCAAATCATGTTTTATTCTGAAGGCAATAATGAATTTGAATATGAAATTCGCAATCTAACAGTGCAGTCTAAAATTTCTATCAAGAAAATTCAGGAACAGGGTTATACCACTAAGAAAAATCATGCTGGCCTGGGTTTAGCAAATATTGCCAAGATTGAAGATAAATATGCAGAAATGTCAATTTCATATAATGTAAAAGATAATTGGTTCGACTTTTATTTAGTTATTGACACGGAAGAAGATTAAAGAATGAATTATTCGATTATTGTTTGCGATGATGATCGAGCATTGTCAGAGAGACTCGCTGACCAGATTAAGATTGCTATTCAAAACATGCGCGACGACAGTCCTAACTATGACCAAATTCAACTGCAAATTTCCTTAATCGCTAATAGCTTTGATGAAGTAATTGCTTTTTTAAAACAAAAAACAATCGAAAATGGGATTTACTTCTTGGATATTGAATTGAGTCATTATCCAGAAGCAAAAAATGGAGTTGATTTAGCAGAAAAAATAAAAGAACATGATTCTAATGCACAAATTATTTTTGTGACTGCTTATGACAAATATGCTCCGTTAACTTATCGCCGACGGATTGGGGCAATTGATTATATTAATAAGGCCCAAACGCGGAATCAAATAATTAATCGTTTGGAAGAAACACTCAAAAATGCTATTGATAATTTAACAATGGCAGAAAAAGTAGAAGTAAAGAGTTTAATCTATAGAGTTGGTCATCACGTGCAAAAAGTAAGAGCAGATGAAATTTATTATATTGAAAACAGTTCTGTTCAGCATAAGGTTAAAATGGTAACGGAAACCGGTGAAAGTGAGTTTAAGGGGACGATCACGCATCTGGATCAGGAAAATGCTTTTTTGATGAAAGTTTCGCAATCATTCTTAGTTAATCCGGAGAATATTGCAGCGATTGATCTATCCAATCGCATAATTAGTTTTCCAAATGGGGATGAAGTTAGTTTTTCAAGAGATAGAAAAAATATTATTAATCAGATTTTGAACCAATTTCATGGAATTGAAGTCAATTGATTACGAGATTCGTCTAATTTTGAACTAGATTTGTCCTTTTTTACTTTTCGTCGTTCAATTCGGGTATGATACTTATGTGAGTTGAGAGGGATAGATAATCAACTTCACACAAGGAGATCCTAAAGAAGAGATAAAGTTCAGTACTTTGATTAACTCTCATTCGACTTTTAATTACTACATTCCCTAAATTTAAAGCGTAAAAAAAGATTGAATGCCATTTGGTATTCAATCTTTTTTATTATTTTGTTTCTTTTTCTTTTAATAGATCTCGAATTTCTTTGAGATAATCAGCTTCAGTTGGCTTAGCCGCCTTTTTGTTAGCCTTCACAATTTTATTGACAGCTTTGACAATTAAAAAGACAACGAAAGCAATAATAATAAAGTTAATAATTGAATTAATAAAACTGCCGTACTTAAATGTTGCGCCGCCAACTTTAAAAACGATATTAGACAAATCTATTCGACCAATAATTAATCCTAAAAGAGGATTAATCAAATTTTTAACCAGGGAGTTCACAATTGCAGTAAAAGCGGCTCCGATGATCACGCCGACAGCAAGATCGATCACGTTGCCGCGAGCAATAAACTGCTTAAATTCCTTAATCATATTATTTCTCCTATATACTCTTT